>CALEPD010000062.1 GCA_937910265.1 uncultured Bacteroidales bacterium | reverse complement strand
TACTACAATCCATACCAGTCCCGTCAACCAAAAACTGTCCCGTTCATGCAAGTCATATTTGAATTTTCTGCCTATGCCGAAACTGAACAATAACCCTATGACGGTCATCAGCATTGCAGCTCCGAATAGTCCGGCAAATGCACCGTCGGATGTTGAAAGCGACACTATTATTGGAATGACTAAAATTGCCGACATGGTCAGCAACAATATTCCAATTGTGCGTGCAAGTAGTTTGTGGTTTATCGCTTTATGATAGTGCATTATGGGGTTATTTCAGCTTTTGTGCTGCTTCGGCCAGACTTTGCGGCAATGCAAATACAACAACCTTGTCCTTCTCTTTCAGTTGAGTGTCACGCGTCGGAAGTATGGTTTCATTTCCGCGGATGATGCCTCCGATTACGGCACCTTCAGGAAACTTGAGTTTTCCGATAGGCTTTTTGGCGGCCGGCGACGAGCTTCCAACAACCAATTCAATGACCTCGGCATTCGTTCCGCTGAGCCATTTGCTTCGGTAGGCCTCTCCTTTGACGATGAAACGCGCTATATAACTGGCTGTTATCAGTTTTTTGTTGATGATCGTGTCAATTCCGATTTCCTGCGACAGATTGATGAATCCTATGTTTTCCACCAAGGCTATGGTGCGTCCAACACCCATCTTTTTGGCACTGAGGCAGGTCAGTACATTGGTTTCCGACGAATCGGTCACTGCTATGAAGGCATCAGTGTTGAATAATTGATTGCTTGTCTGGAAGTCGTTGTCAGTGGCATCTCCGTTCAGCACTATTGTCTTTTTATTGCCAAACTCGGTGGCCAGGTCTTTGCAGCGCGCGAGGTCCTGGTCAACAATCGTTATCTCCATACGATTGTTCAGCAAATGAGTGGCAAATCGTCCTATACGTCCGCCTCCTATGATGGTGGCCGTCTCAATGGTAACACCTTTTTTCCCGGCAATTGTTTTAATGAGGTTTGATTCGGTCCCCTTGGCAATCATGTGTACCAAATCTCCTTGTTCAAACACAAAGTCGGCATGGGGGATAAATGTACGCCCGTTGCGTTGCACAGCAACAACACGTATGGCTGACATTGTGTCAATCGACGAAAGGGTACCTTCTTCAGGTTCTTCGTAATAGCCTCGGCGCAGTCCGACAAGCATCGATTGAGGTTCCAGACGAATCACATACATGCAAAGAAGTCCCTCCGAGAAATCGAAAAATTCGGTGACCACCGATTCGTTCAAAAGGTTGCTGATCTCTTTTGCCGCAATGCGCTCGGGACAAACCATCTCATCAATGCCCAATTCATGGAAAACGTTTTTGTACGGCGACGACAACAACTCGGCATTGGAAACACGCGATACCGTTCTCTTTGCCCCCATCTTCCGGGCCAAAATGCAGGTTATCAAGTTGATGTTCTCGTCATGAAGTACCGAGAGGAATAAATCGCATTCTGAAACGTTGGCTTCGGTAAGCACTCGCGGCGATGTCGAATCACCAGTTATGGTCAGCAAGTCTGTTTCCGACTCCAGTCGTCTGAGCAAATCCAGATGTGGGTCAACGACTGTGATGTTGTGGTCGAGTGCCGTCAACGCCTTCGCGAGGTGAAATCCAACCTCGCCATCGCCAGCAATGATGATATTCATATATTGTAGTTGTCAAAGGGTTATTTATGGACTCAGTCCATAATGTTTTTTTTTCGTATCTTTGCGGTTGCAAAAATACAAAAACTTTACTAATTATGGACACGTTGACACTATTAAAATCCCACCGTACAATACGCAAATATACCGACCGACCCATTGAACCCGAAGTCATGTCTGATATTCTTGAATGTGGATGCCGTGCCTCTAACACGGGTAATATGCAGATATACAGTATTGTTGTAACTCAGGAGTACGAGGCAAGGATGCAACTTGCCAAACAACATTTCGGTCAAGGCTCGACGGCTCCGGCGTATCTTACAATTTGTGTGGATGTCAACCGATATCATCATTGGTGCCGTCTCAACGGTTGCCAGGATGAACCCTACAACAATTTGCTCTGGCTTATGAGCGGTACAGTCGATGCATCTCTCTGTGCTCAGAACATCTGTGTCGCAGCCGAGTTCTACGGTCTTGGAATCTGCTATTTGGGAACCGTTATGTACAACACCAAAGCCATCGCCGAAATCCTGCAGTTGCCCAAAGGCGTTGTGCCGGTTATAACCATCAGCATGGGTTATCCCGCCGAGGAGCAGCATCTAAGCGAACGCCTCCCTCTCAATGGCGTCGTCCATTACGAGCAATACCACCAGTACAGCGACGATGAAATCCGCGACATTCACCGTATAAGAGAGGAATTTCCGTTTAATCAGGAGATGGTACGTCAGAACGAAGTCGAAAATCTCGCAAAATTGTTTACCTGCAAACGCTATCCCAAAAACGTTAATTTAGCTGTGTCTCAGTCCTTGATGCAATATTTCGAAGAGGCTGATATGCTTCACGATAGTTAAATTTAGATAAAAGTCAGAAAATAATCGTACTTTTGCATCATCAATATCAATATCAGTATAATGGAAGTAACCCGAACTTTTGACTTGTTGGAGAATCTTTTAAAGAACTACGACAAGGACGACATCTTATGCGGTAAGACCAACGGGGAGTGGGTTAAATACAGCTCCCACGACTATTATAAATTTGCACACCTGTTGGCTTATGGCCTGTGTGAGAAAGGCTATAAAAAAGGCGACATCATCGTTACCATCAGCGGCAATTGCCCCGAATGGAATTTCATCGACATGGCGCTCTCTTTGTGCGGCATTATCCATGCCCCGGTTTATCCTACGCTGAGTACCGAGAACTATCTCCATATCTTCAATCACAGCGAGGCGAAGGCTATTCTGGTAAGCAATAATCTATTGCTGAATAGGATATTGCCTGCGGTAAACAAAATGGAGGGCGACAAGCCCGATATCTATACACTGGCAAACATCGAAGGTCAGCATCGCACCCTCGAGATTCTGAAGGCGGGTATCGCCACCCACGAAAAATGGGCACCGGTTATCGAGCAGCGCAAGTCCGAAACCGACCCCGACGAATGGGTTACTCTAATCTATACTTCAGGCACTACTGGTGATCCCAAAGGAGTTATGCTCAGCCATAAAAACCTTTGCAGCAATTTCACCACACATGCCAAGGTCAATCCCATGGATTCTTCATGCCGTGCCCTCAGCTTCCTTCCGCTCAACCATGTGTATGAACGCAGCCTCAACTACCATTTCCAATACAAAGGTGTAAGCATTTATTATGCCGAAAGCATGGGCACCATCGCACACGACCTCGCCGATATCAAGGCCGACGGTTTCTGTGCAGTGCCACGTGTGCTGGAGATGTTCTACGACAAATTATATGCCGCAGGAAAAGACTTCTCCGGAATCAAGAAGAAACTCTACACGAGAGCCTTCAAACATGGCGCACGTTTCGATTATTCTTTAATCAAGAAATTCTCTCTCGGTTTTCAGTTCTCGCAGATGGTCTACGACAAATTGGTGTACAGCAAGTGGAGAGAGAAATTCGGAGGCAAGCGGCTTACCGTTATCACAGGCAGCAGTAGCATCCAAACCCGTATCCTTAAGGTATTCGCAGCCGCCGGCATCAATGTGTACGAAGGCTATGGCTTGAGTGAGACTTCCCCCGTTATCGCCGTCAACAACCCATGCAAAGGCTTTGTCAAATTGGGTACCGTCGGCCCCATCCTTGATGGTGTTGAGGTTAAATTTGCCGAAGACGGAGAAATCCTCACCCGCGGACCTCATGTCATGCTCGGCTATTACAAGGATCCCGAATATACCGCTCAGGTGCTCGACGAGGATGGTTGGTTCCATACCGGTGACGTGGGCGAGATGGTAAACGGCCGCTATCTGCGCATCACCGACCGCAAGAAGGACATTTTCAAGCTCTCTGCCGGAAAATACGTCGCACCCCAACTTATCGAGAACAAGTTCCGCGAATCGGAGTACATCGAGCAGATTATGGTGGTGGGTTCCAACGAAAAATATGCTGCGGCTATTATATCTCCCAATTTCAATACATTGCATTATTGGGCACTGAAACATAAATTGCATTACCGTGACAATTCCGAGCTTATCAAACTGCCGCAGGTAATCGAGAAATACAAAACCGTAGTGGAGCTGTACAACAAGGAATTTGCACCACATGAGCAAATCAAGGCCTTCCGGCTCGTCTCCGACGAATGGAATTCCGCCAACGGACTTCTTTCCCCAACACTCAAATTGAAACGTGCTCCGCTTGTAGCCAAATATGCGGATATCATCAACGAAATTTACGGCAAAGGCGTTGAGACCAACAAGTCTTTCCTGAGCGCATTCACGAGCCTCGAGCTCCCCAACATCAATTGGAAGAGAAAGTAGGCGACTGTTTGGATGGTTTTTTTTTTGACTCAGTTTAGGCGGCCTCGGCAACAAGAATGCTGTCTGTGTCCGCCTAAATTCCGTTTTTATAGCATCGTGAAATCTACTGTAGCGAAAAACATAGCAAATATGAAAGAACTTAAATGTCCTCAATGTGGCAGCGTATTCAGTGTCGACGAAGCTGATTATGCTTCCATTGTCAGTCAAGTGAAAACAGCCGAGTTCGAGCGGGAGCTGTCCCGCCGTATTGCTGAATTAGAGGCCCGGCATAATGTCGAACAGCAGCTCACACAATCGAAGGCCAACCAGCATTTTCAAGGTGTGTTGAATGGTAAGGAGGCTGAACTGCAACGTAAGAATGCGGAAGTGGAGGAGCTCAAAAAACAGCTTCAGGGCATCAGTCAGCAAAAGGAATCCGAAAAGGTCATGGCATTGGCTGTCAAGGATCAAGCCATTTCAAAGCTTACCGCACAACTCCAAGTTGCGGTCCTCGAGGAACGCAACAGGTTGCAGCAGAGCATGCAGGAGAAAATGAACGAAATCACCCAGCTCAAATCCCAGGTCGAATCCGAAAGGAATAACGCCAAATTACGGCAGTCCGAACTGGAGAAGCAACATGAAATCGAACTGCACAACAAGCAGCAGATGATCGATTACTACAAGGACCTCAAGTCGCGTATGAGCACCAAAATGGTAGGTGAGACTTTGGAAATTCATTGCTCAACCCAGTTCAACCAGTTGCTTCGTCCCATCATGCCGTACGCCTATTTCGAAAAAGACAACGACGTCACTACGGGAAGCAAGGGCGACTTTATTTTCCGTGACTATGAGGATGGGGTTGAATACGTGTCCATTATGTTTGAAATGAAAAACGAGATGGATACCACCGCCACAAAGCACCGCAATGAGGACTTCCTCAAAAAACTCGATGACGACCGCAATAAAAAAGGATGCGAATTTGCTGTGCTGGTTTCATTGCTCGAGCCCGATAGCGAGCTGTATAATGGCGGCATTGTCGACCTCTCTTACAGGTATCCCAAGATGTATGTCATCAGACCTCAGTTTTTCATCCCGCTGATTACACTGCTGGTTCAAACCTCCAAGAAAAGTCTCGAATACAAAAAGCAACTTATCCTTGCCCAAAGCAAGGATGTCGATGTGACCAATTTCGAGAATTCATTAATCGATTTTCAAACCAAATTCGGCCGCAATTACCAATTGGCAAGCGAAAAGTTTAAAAAGGCAATCGAGGAAATCGACAAGTCGATTACCCATTTGCAGAAAATCAAAGAGGCTCTCACGAGTTCCGAAAACAATCTGCGTTTGGCAAACAACAAGGCTCAGGAATTGTCAATTAAGAAGTTGACCAAAGACAACCCCACCATGGCCGAAAAGTTCAAGCAAGCGCGGCGTGGCGACGACGAGATTGTTTGAGCTGCGGTGTAAACCTCTTTGAAACAAGAGGGTATTCACTATTAACATTCCGGTGGGAATAAATCTTTTCCACTATGACAAACTGTCTGAATGTTTATTTGTATTTTTGCAGCAAAATACGATTATTATGTCTGAAAATATCGATAAACAAAATCAGGATACACCTGTCATTCAGCTTCGTAATGTTACAATTTGTCACGAGGACGGTCCGTTGCTGTCTAACGTGAATTTCGAAGTGAAACGTGGCGAATTTGTCTACCTAATTGGCAAAAGCGGCGCGGGGAAAACTTCGTTGCTGCGTTCCCTGTATGTCGATCGCGAGGTCGAGGAGGGCGAGCTTTTGGTGTGTGGATATGATTTGACATCCATCAAAAACCGTCAGATTCCCATGCTTCGCAGACGTATCGGCATTGTTTTCCAGAATTTCCGTCTGCTCGATGACCGATGTGTACGACAACCTCGAATTTGTGCTGCGTGCCACCGGTTGGAAGAATAAGGCCGAAATCGATGTGCAGGTAATGAAGGTGTTGAATCAAGTGGGAGTTGCCCATAAGGCTGCCATGTATCCCCACAGGCTCTCCGAGGGCGAACAGCAGCGCGTGGGTATCGCACGGGCGCTCATCAACAACCCCGACCTCATATTGGCCGATGAGCCCACTGGAAACCTCGACCCAATCACTTCGAGCGAAATCATGGAGCTGTTGATCAACATCAATCGCGATTTCGGCATTACCATGGTCATCTCGTCTCACGACTTTATGATGATGGATAAATACCAGTCGCGTGTTGTATGTTGTCACGAGGGCACTTTGGTCGAGCCACAATAAATGCGGGTCTTTAACGTTTGATATTCGATATCAATAGTTGAAGGTGGGTGCAGTGCATTCGCCGCAGTTTAAGTTATAAACCATATACGATGGGTAGTGGGCGTTTTGTGAGGCTTTGATACCAGGCTCCCACCGAAATGAGGGTTGTTTCACATGATTCCAGGAAAGGCATGGAAAATCAGTAGGTTGCAATTCTTTCGCCGAACCCCGTTTGGAAATAAAAAATAGGAAAAAATAATATGAAGAAATTATTGTTGTTGTTGGCAGTGTTGATTGCTCTTCCGGTTGCCGGTGCTCAAGCGCAATCCAAATCTTCCAGAAAGCCTGTGTCGCCAATTATCGAGGGTAAGAAGAAAGTGCGTGAATCCAATTACGATTCTATCTGGCAGTTTACCACCTTCGAGGATAAGAAAATATATTATTGCAATTTCGACTATCGCGATATAGCAACAATCACCGACAAACGCAAGCCCGATTGGGGTACGTTCGCCCCCGTTATGAGCCGTCTTCTCAAAATTTCGAGAACTCCTATGCGTTTTTGTCCCATATTTGCCATCAATCCCAGCATCACCGACGAAGACCAGCGTGAGGCATTGGTGCAGGAAGCCATTGCCGAGGCCGAAAATTCAGCCAAAACGCTCATTGCCTTCATGAAGGATGAAAAAATGACCAACAAGGTGCAGTACAATGTCGCCCAGGTGGATTATAGATATTGGTGTGGTTCCAAATATTTCTCCAACCCGCAACCCGAGGAGGATATCATCGCTGTGGGCTGCATTCTGTTTTTCGGCACCAAGAAAATCGATCTTTTCCCCAATGCAACCGCCGATGCCCGCAAATTCAACGACATCAAGTTCTTCCCCAACGATGCCACCATTCAGGTTTCCTACAACAGCCTGCTCGACGACTTGGCCAACTACCTTAAGGAAGATGACAGATTCGAAGTGCTGCTTAGCGGTTATAGCGACAACCAGGGCACCGAATCTTACATCATTGGCCTTTCTCGTCAGCGTGTTACAGAGGTGAAGAAAGCTTTGATGCAGAGGGGTATAGCCGAATATCGCATCGAAGTTGAAGCCAAAGGCGATGCCAATCCCGTTGGCGATAATAATACATACGAAGGACGTATCGCCAACAATCGTGTCAGCATCACCATCCAATAAAGAGATATATAAACAACTATGCGAAATAGAGGGAGAGTCCATCCCTCTGTTTCTGCAATATTGGTGGTGGGAAACGGTTTGCATCGGTAAGGAATGGGATGTTTTGTTGGCTTTCGACGGCGATACGGTGGTGGGTGCGCTGCCCTATGTGCATTGCCGCAAAATGGGTTTCCGTTTTCTTCTCCAGCCTCAACTTACCCAATATTGTGGTCCCTGGCTTCGGCAAGCTGGCAATCAAGCGGTTTTCGAAAAACTGTTTCACGACCTTCGTAACCTTCATTATGATTATTTGCAGTTCAACCTCTCTCCCGCAGTATATGGTGTGGCCATTCCCGAATATTTGTCTGTGGCACAGCGGCTCACATTGCGCATCAACGATATTTCTAATCCGGCCAAGGTGTTCGATGCTTTCGATAAGAGGCGGCGGCAGCGGCATATTCTGAAAGCGCAGGAGGAGCTTGTTTTGACCGAGGATATCTCTCCGCGTCAGTTTGCTGAGTTTCATCGCGATTACTGGCAACGCAGGGGATGTGACAATTTGTTGTCTATTTCATTCCTTGAGCATGTTGTCAGTGTTGCGCTTCGGCGCCGGCAGGCATCGCTCAAGGGCTTGCGCGACGCCGAAGGCCATTTGCAGGTTGCAAGTTTCGAGGTGTTCGATTCACATGAGGCCCATGCGTTGGTCTCAGCCTTGGGCGAGAACCACCATGTAGGGGCACACCCGTTGCTCTTTTGGCATTCAATTCAACGTCTGTCAGGGCATACCAAAATATACGATTTCGAAGGCAGCATGGATCCGGGTATCGCTTATTCATACAAATTGTATGGCGCCGAACCTGCCAGTTTTGTACAGGTGACACATTGTCCCAATCCTTTGTTGAAGGTTCTTATGAAAATCAAACGCAGGCCGCTATGATCGACAAAATCCGTAATATTGATTACAAATCACTAAACATCAGCGATTACAGCCGTGATTATATATTCCGTATGATGCCGCACATTGCCTATTATTTCGATATCTATAGGCACTGTCTCGATAAGGTGACGCTGATGACGGGCAAGCCGCTCGCGCAGGTAACGCTGGTCGATTATGGCGGAGGACATGGATTTCTGAGTATATTGGCCAAGTTTTGCGGAGTGGGGCGGGTGATATACATCGATTTCAATCCCAAGGCGGTACAAACGGTGCAAGCCATTTCCGAGTGTCTCCATACCGGCCCCGATGTTGTTTTGGAGGGTGGCGCATCCGAGTTGGGCCAATGGTGTAGAGAGATGGATGTCATTCCTGACATGTTGCTGGGTATGGATGTGATTGAGCATATATATAATCTCGACGACTTCTTTTCCGAACTGTTTCGGATCAGCCGGAATATGTCAATGATTTTCACCACAGGCTCAACCCCATACAACAAACGTGTTGTTGAACGACTGCATAAATTCATGATTGACGATGAGTTCGGCACTCCACAGCGAAAGGGGTTCCGTGAACTGAGGCGCCGTTTTATTGCCCGGCACTATCCCGACATGGATGACGATATGTTGGATTATTGGGCTGCAAACACACGGGGTCTTGTCTACGACGATGTCTTGCGGGCAGTCAATATGGCAACTCCCAATAGGTTGGCCGACCCTTACAATACTTGCGACCCCGAAACCGGCAGTTGGACGGAAAGAATTCTTCCCGTTGCCGATTACCAGGCCCTTGTTAGGCCCTATGGCTCTGATGTCGAGGTCGGGAATGGCTACTACAACGTGCATCGCACCGGGGCAAAAAAACTGCTGTCGCAACTGATTAACTGCACCCTGCGTAATGGACGCATGAGGCAGTGGGCTCCGTTCCTGATATTGAAAGTTATACCCAAACAGGTGAATTGATATGAATATAAAGCTGCTTGTTGTTTCTAAAACCGACATCCCCTTTGTTCAGGAGGGTATTGAGCTCTACCAGAAAAGGCTCAAGCATTATGTTAACTTCGAGATTGAGGTGGTGCCAGCATTGAAAGATGCCAAAGGTCTCTCACCCGACGAGGTGAAACAGCGAGAGGGTGTGCTGCTGCTCAAACGTCTCGAGCATTGCGACCGCATCGTTCTTCTCGATGAGCATGGGGCTGAACACACCTCGGTGGGTTTCTCGCAGTATCTTCAGAAGCAGATGAACAGCGGCGTGCGCAACCTTACCTTTGTGGTGGGGGGAGCGTTTGGCTTTTCGCAACAGGTGTATCAAGCCGCCCACGACAAGGTCTCCCTTTCCCAAATGACATTCAACCATCAAATGGTCCGCATGTTTTTTGTCGAACAGCTCTATCGGGCATTCACCATCATAAAGGGTGAGCCTTACCACAATTCTTAGCCCAAAGGGGTGGGGTAGGGCGTCGGGGTGCTCTTTTGTGTTTGGCCGCCCCACCAATATCCACGTTTCCGATGCGGGCGCGGTAATTTTAATAACGTTTAATTTATACCGTTTTTTTATATACGAAAACAACAACAACTGCGTTTAATGTAGTTGTAAAAAACAATAATTATGCTGCAACTGCAATTTATCAAAGAAAGAACCGAAGAAGTTATCGAACGTCTAAAAATCAAGAATGTAGCCGACATCGAACAACGTATATCCGAAATCCTTAAACTCGATGAACAACGCCGTGCCCTGCAGCAGCAAAGCGATGCTGTGAAGGCTGAACAAAACACCATTGCCAAGGAAGTGGGCATGTTGTTCAAACAAGGCAAACGCGATGAGGCCGAAGTCCTCAAGGCCCGTACTGCCGAATTGAAGGCAAAAGAAAAAGAGTTGGGCGAACAATCCTCGGCAATTGAGGAAGAGCTCAACGCACAGTTGATTTCCCTGCCCAACGCTCCCCATATCTCCGTACCCAAGGGCAAAAGCGAAGCCGACAATGTGGTGGTCGATGAGTTTGGCCAGAAGCCCGAACTGTTCGAAGGCGCCTTGCCGCATTGGGATCTATGTGCCAAATACGACATTGTCGATTTTGAGTTAGGCAACAAAATCACCGGTGCAGGATTCCCTGTTTACAAAGGCAAGGGTGCCCGTCTGCAACGTGCTTTGATCAATTTCTTTCTCAACGAGGCAGCCAATGCCGGTTATATCGAAATCCAACCTCCGTTGATGGTAAACGAGGCCAGCGGCTTGGGTACCGGACAACTTCCCGATAAAGAGGGGCAGATGTACACCATTCCGTTGGATGGCTTGTATCTTATCCCCACTGCCGAAGTGCCCATCACCAACATCTACCGCAATGTGTTGTTGCAGTCGTCCGACGTTTTCCCCATCAAACATGTAGGCTATTCCGAGTGTTTCCGTCGTGAGGCAGGCAGCTATGGCAAGGATGTCCGCGGCTTGAACCGTCTCCACGAGTTCAGCAAGGTCGAGATTGTGGTTGTCGAGCATCCCGACCGTTCCTACGATATGCTCGAGGAGATGAAGGCCCATGTGGGTTCATTGTTGCAGAAATTGCAGTTGCCCTATCATATTCTCAAACTCTGTGGCGGCGACATCAGCTTCACCAGTGCCATGACCTTCGATTTCGAGGTTTGGAGCGCTGCGCAGCAACGCTGGCTCGAGGTGTCGAGTGTGTCCAACTTCGAGACCTTCCAATCCAACCGCATGAAACTGCGTTTCAAGGATTCCGATGGCCGTACAAAACTCGCCCACACACTCAATGGCAGTGCCTTGGCATTGCCCCGCATCATGGCCGCATTGCTGGAGAACAACCAGACGGAAAATGGCATACGCATTCCTGCCGCACTGGTGCCCTACATGGGATGCGAGACAATCGACTGATACATTGCATAGGCATAATCCGAAACTCAGAATAAAACGATTCAACACTTTGTGCGACAAAGCACAATACTAACCAACGAAAAGATGAACAAGATAGTCAGCAAAGTACAATATAGCGAAAAGGTATTCCGCCTGGAAGTGGAAGCACCGCTCATAGCCAAGGCCCGCAAGGCCGGACACTTCGTTATCGTCCGCGTGGGCGAGCAGGGCGAACGCATGCCCCTGACCATTGCCGGAGCAGACACGGAAAAGGGCACCATCACCCTGGTGGTGCAGAAGGTGGGCTTGTCTTCAACACGCTTGTGCGACCTGAACGTGGGCGACGAGGTGACCGACATCGTAGGCCCTCTGGGCAAGGCCACACACATAGAGAACTTCGGCACCGTGCTCTGCGCCGGTGGCGGTGTGGGTACCGCTCCCATGCTGCCCATTATCCAGGCTCTGAAGGCTGCCGGCAACCGTGTGATAAGCGTTATTGCCGGACGCAGCAAGGAACTTATCATCCTGGAGGACGAGGTGCGTGCCGCTTCCGACGAGGTCATCATCATGACCGACGACGGTTCCTATGGCAAGCAGGGCGTGGTCACCGTGGGTATGGAGGAAGTAATCCAGCGCGAGAAGGTGGACAAGTGCTTTGCCATCGGTCCTGCCATAATGATGAAGTTCTGCTGCCTGCTTACCAAGAAGTACGAGATTCCCACCGACGTGTCCTTGAA
>CALEPD010000061.1 GCA_937910265.1 uncultured Bacteroidales bacterium | reverse complement strand
GTATCATTTTCGCCAATTTAGGGGAAAGAGGAATTATCCGAATGGAGCAATCTGTTTTAGGAGTATCAATTATTATTTTTGTTTTACTTTGTCCTGTTTCTGTGTTCTGAATTCTCAATAATGTTTTATTGATACTTATGCAATCAGTATTTTCATTTATATCATCGAGCTTACTTTCATAATCTATTGGGTCTGTATCTAATTCATCAATGTCTGGATTAAATATATCATCGTCATCAGGCTCTACATTCTCTAGAGGGTCAGGTTCATCACTTGCACTTTCAAATAAAGAATCAAACATATACCAAAATTCTTTTTTAATATCACTATAATTATTAACTATGATATTATTTGCAGTATAAAAACCATAATCTCCAGTGCATATACCCATCGAACTACCTAAATTGACTTTATCATTTTTAGAAAATACATTTTTATATTCATCATATATTCTTTTTTGAATTGTTTTCTTTCCGCGTCTTAAATTTGCATTATCAATAATATCATCATGAACTAAAATAGATGTTTGAAATATTTCATATGCATATGCTAAATCCATATAAGTTAATTTTTTATTATTAGTAGCTAAATATTCGCCTAAAGCAATTAGTACTCCTCTAATATATTTTCCATCTTTATTTTCAGCAATATCAATTCTGTCTATTTTACCTATAATCTCAACTTTCTTATTATTTTCTAAATTTATTTGTATTGGCTCATATTGTTTGTTTTCTCCAAATTCTATTTCTGTACCTAATACCTTAAAATCACTATATCTTAAAGTATTTATTATATATTTTAATATATGGAGTGTTGAAACGGGCTGTCACATTCCAGTCGATATTCCGAATATCGTCACCATATTGGTATTCACGTACTTCGCTAAAAGCCATACCACGCCCCTTAAAGGCACTGTGATATTCTCCGCTGAACAATTGCTGTGACAGGGCGCGGGCCTTGATTTCAATACGGCGGACTTTTTTTAATATATCATTTTTACTTTCCACGTGAGTCGCAATTGGTGGCCATGTTAGGGAACGTCAACTCGGTTGAGAATCTCGTTGATAATCTCTTCGCTGGTGATGTTTTCCGCTTCGGCTTCATAAGTGAGACCGATACGGTGACGCAGCACCTCCATGGCAATGGATCTGATGTCTTCAGGTATCACATATCCGCGGCGACGGATGAAGGCATACGACTTGGCGGCAATAGCCATATTGATGGTGCCGCGGGGTGAGGCTCCGTAGCTGATCATACCGTTCAACTTGCCCAATCCATATTGGTCTGGGTATCTGGTTGCAAAAATGATGTCCGTGATGTAATTCTCAATCTTCTCGTCCATATAGACCTCCTTCACAAGCTTGCGGGCTTCGATAATATCGCTCGGCTTCAGTATGGGCGTTTGAGTGGCGTGTGTGTCAGTGATTGCCTGGTGCAGAATTTGGCGTTCCTCATCCTTTTTCGGATAATTGATGACAACCTTCAGCATAAAACGGTCAACCTGAGCCTCGGGAAGGGGATAGGTACCCTCTTGCTCAATGGGGTTCTGTGTCGCCATTACCAAAAAAGGCTCCTCCAGTTTGTATGTGTTTTCTCCAATGGTCACTTGGCGCTCTTGCATCGCTTCGAGAAGCGCACTTTGGACCTTGGCCGGAGCACGGTTGATTTCATCTGCCAGTACGAAATTAGAGAAAATAGGACCTTTTTTGACATTGAAACTCTCACTCTTCTGACTGTATATTAAAGTTCCAATCAAGTCGGCGGGAAGCAAGTCGGGAGTGAATTGAATACGGCTGAATTTTGCGTCAATCGACTTTGCTAACGTTGTTATAGTTAGAGTCTTGGCCAATCCGGGAACACCTTCGAGCAAAATGTGTCCATTGCTGAGAAGTCCAATTAATAAACTTTCTATCATTTGTTTTTGGCCAACGATGTTTTTCCTCAGTTCCATGGTTAAAACATCGATAAAGGCACTCTCTCTGGAAATTCGGTCGTTCAATTCCTGAATGTTGATTAGTTCGTTCATGTTTTTTTTGATGGTTTTTACTGTATTTTTCTTCTGTTTTTTTGTTATTTTTCAGATTTTAATAACGCCATAGTAAAATTATTTATTATTGTGTAAAAAATATTTTTTCTTTTTTTAATATTAATCTCGTGATAACTGAAAAAAAATAGTATCTTTGCTACCTGTTTACTATAATTTGAAATTAAATATCTAACTAATTAGTAATATATTATGAAAAGTAGAAAAGTACTTCTCGGCCTATTTGTGGGCTTGTTGGCTTGTGGAACAAGCTTTGCAACAGCTCAAACAAAGGCAAATTACCAAAACAATCTCGTCGAAATAGGTCCCGACAACATCGGTGGTCGCGTTCGTTCTATAGTCGCCGATCACAGCGATCCTACCGGACAGACCCTGTTTGCAGGCGCAGTAGCAGGCGGTCTTTATATGAGAGACGCAGAACATCCGACTTGGAATTACGTTCCTTATTATGAAAATGGTGTAGAAGTAACACTCCCAATCAGTTGCATGGTTCAACATCCCGGTGAGAGAACTTTGATTATCGCAACAGGTGAAAGCTATTATCAAAAAGGCTTCAATTTCGAACCATTCGCACCCAAAGGTCGCGGCATGTTCCTTTTCGATCCCAATACTAGCACATTCACCCAAATAGCCAATGCTAACTTCGAGTCTGTAAATCGTCTGGTAGCCTCAGCTATTGACGGCACCATGTACCTCTTCATCGGCACCAACGAGGGTCTCTACCGCATGGCAATCACCACCAATGCCGACTGGAATAGTCAGCCCGAACTCGTGTTCGAAGGAGCAATCGACGACGTTGAAATCCTGGAAGGTTTCGGTACCCTCCTCTTTACCTCAAGAGGCAGCATGTACCGTATCGGCGATGTGACCGCGGCAAACCTTCAGCCCCGCGACATCTCAACCTCCAATGCGGCATTCAACGGCATCAACCCCCGTATCGAAATGGCAGTGTCTAAAAACAACCCCACTTATGTATATGCATTGGTATTCGACACCAACTACGTCATGCAGGCCCTCTATCTTTCCACCAACGGCCAGCAGTCTTGGACTCAGTTGACTACCTCAACCATTGTTCCCTTCACCAGTGAGGCTCTCGGTAACACCACCGGTACCATCACTGTTGACCCAGCCAACGAAAAACGCGTCTTCATCGGCGGTTCCAATGTTTGGGTTGGTCAAGGCTATGTCGAGGGTTCATACTATCAGTGGAACAAAACCTCCTACTCTGAAGGCGAATTGAATGGCGGCAACTACATGTCATCCGTTTATTCAAATTCTGTATTCGTACACTCCGGTGTTCATCAGATTCTTCCTGTCAGCAAAGATGGCGAGTATGTATACTACATTGCTACCGATGGTGGTATCTATTCAACCTCTGCCAACTTCTCCATGTTTGTTAACGAAAACCGTGGTCTGAACAACGTTCAATACAACGATATCGATGTTTGCCCCGACGGCTCCATCATTGGTGGTGCTTACGACAACAGCTGCCCCTTTATCGAATCCCGTATGGCTCACAATGGCGGCGACACCAACAACACCTGGTACGACAACACCACCGCAATGAACCACAACGCCAACATTATTTGGCATGGCAATGGCGGTCGCGTAGCTGCTTCCATGTTCCAACAAGTTAGCCCCTACAAACGTCGTGGTATCTTCGTCTCTTCCGAACATGGCTCATATGGCCGTGCTTTCAGCGATTACGAGGACTACACCAACACCCAAACATGGACCTATGGTTCCGACTTCGTTACCAATGCTGTTGCCGACGGTTTTGAGTTGGGTCAGGCTTACCTCTGGGAAACCGACAACAACACCCAAATCAACGACTCTGTTCATTACACCCTTACCGAAAACAACTATGTTGTTCGCAATGGTGAAAAAATAATGTTGTCCTATGGCGACACCATCCTCGCGGGCGATACTTTATATATCCCCAGTGCTTCTCATTTCAACTACCCTATCGTTTACACTTTCCCCAACGAGGTTATTTTCGAGGAAGGAATGACACTTCATGTTGTGAATCCTTATATCAACCGTATGTTTGTCGTTAATATGACTGCTGGTAAAAACTGCGGTGTCTTGATGAACTGGTATCCCATGAACTTCAGCAAGGTATGGTCTGTTGCCGAAGGTGCAAACACCCCTGCAATCATGAACTGGCCTGTTATCTTCCGCGAAACCGGTAGCCGCAAGGTCATCAACTACCTCGCCTCATCTAACGACGGTAATGCACTCTTCGTTTCCGTTACCGACACCGTTAGCCGCACCTCTACCTTGATGCGTATTCGTGGTTTGAATGAAGTTAACTATGCAACCGACACCATGTCCATCATCGCTCAGTTGAACTTCGGTAATATCGATGGCCGCGTTTGCACCTACGACACCATTTCCTACAATGGCGCAGTCGTATTCACCCGCCCCATCACCTCTATCGCAGTCGACAGACGCAATGGCTCCGACGATATCATCGTCACTTTCGGTGAGTTCAACAGCGACGCTCCGTCAGTTCTTTATATCGAAAATGCCAGCTCCGACAACTACACCATCCGCAACATCTCTCCCGCGGCAATCGAAGGCCCGGTTTACTCTGCTTTGTTCGAGTACACCGAAGGTGGCATCTTTGTAGGTTCTGAGGAAGGTGTGTATTTCGCCGAAAACGCAACCAGCCCCACTTGGGCAACTCATGGCTCATTCAATGGTGTTCCCGTTACTGCTATCAAACAGCAAATCCGTGAGCTCCCCATCGTTCGCTACGAAGTACATGCTGGTATCAATGTCGACAACTACTTGTTTGCAAGAACCAAATACCCCTATGCAATCTATTTCGGTACCTATGGCCGTGGTGTATTCATGGATACAACCTATGTTACAGACATGCTCAACGAAATTGTTGACTCCACCGACTATCTCGAAATTCCCGTAGTTGAAAATCAAGGTCTCAACACCGTAAGCGTATATCCCAACCCTGCTTTTGGCCAGGCCAATTTGGATATCGTCGTTAATCAGGGTGGCAACGCCATGATTAAGGTTTACGACCTTTCCGGTAAGGTGGTTCTTACTCAGAACATGGGCCATTTACAAGAAGGTGCAGTTTCCCAGCGTTTGGATCTCTCCAACTTGAATAGTGGCATGTATCTGGTAAACGTTATCGTTGGTAAGCAATCCGCAGTGACCAAGATGATCGTTAGATAAGATTAGTTAGATACAATAAGAGGTACTTATCTGGCAAGATGGTACCTCTTTTTTATTATATGAATAATTGAATTGTTGACTGATGAATAAAAATTTAGTTCAAGAACTCCAATGGCGTGGCATGATTCATGATATCATGCCGGGTACTGAAGAGCAACTTAATAAGGAAATAACTACGGCTTATGTGGGCATTGACCCTACAGCCGACTCTCTCCACATCGGACATTTGGTCTCTATAATGTTGCTAAAACACCTTCAAATGGCAGGTCACAAACCTTTGGCAGTCGTTGGCGGCGCAACGGGTATGATAGGTGACCCTTCCTTCAAGGCCGCAGAACGTAAGCTTTTGACCATTGATGAAATTCAACATAATGTCGATTGCATCCGCCAGCAGTTGTCCAAGTTCCTCGACTTCAATACCACTGAAACCGGTGCCGAAATCCTGAATAATTACGAATGGATGAAGGATTATCTGTTTTTGGATTTTATCCGCGATGTGGGCAAGCATATTACGGTTAATTATATGATGACAAAAGACTCTGTCAAGAAACGTATGGAGTCAGGCATTTCCTTTACCGAATTCAGTTATCAGCTCCTTCAAGGTTACGATTTTTTGACTCTCTACCGATCGAAGGGCTGCCGTTTGCAAATGGGCGGTTCCGACCAGTGGGGCAACATTACCACTGGAACTGAGCTCATTCGCCGTATGGAGGGTGGTGAGGCTTTCGCCTTGACCTGTCCGCTTATTACCAAGGCCGATGGTACCAAGTTCGGTAAAACCGAAGGCGGTAACGTTTGGCTCGACCCAGCCAAAACCTCACCCTATAAGTTTTATCAGTTTTGGCTCAATTGTTCTGATGTCGACACGTCCAGATACATCCGCATATTCACCCTTATGAGCAAGGAGGAAATCGAGCAGCTCG
>CALEPD010000060.1 GCA_937910265.1 uncultured Bacteroidales bacterium | reverse complement strand
GCCAGGGAAAGCAATAGGGATTTGATAAATATATTTTTCATATATACAAAAAAAGCAATCCATATAGATTGCTTGTTGTTTTTGTGGGAGCAATAGGATTCGAACCTATGACCCTCTGCTTGTAAGGCAGATGCTCTGAACCAGCTGAGCTATGCTCCCAAGTTGCTTGATTTATCCCTCAAAAGCGATTGCAAAAGTACAAACATTTTTCGACATGACAAAATATTTTTCAATAAAAATAAAATACTTTTACATAAACGACTGCATATCAATTAGTTTTTTATACAAAAAATTATTCTCCAGAAGTTCAATATGGGTACCTTGCCCTACAATCAAACCATTCTCGAGCACAATAATTGAGTCGGAATGGACAATTGTTGACAGACGATGCGCAATAACTATTGATGTACGGTTTTTGAGCAATTGGGTCAATGCCTGCTGCACCATATGCTCGGAGTCGGCATCAAGAGCGGATGTTGCCTCATCGAGGATAAGAATCGGAGGATTTTTCAGCACGGCTCTGGCAATGCTCAAGCGCTGGCGCTGGCCACCGGAGAGATTGAGACCCCTGTCGCCGATATAGGTATCATAACCATGAGGGAGTTGCGAAATAAAGCCATCGGCAAAAGCCACTTTGGCTGCCTCGAGCACCTGCTCGCGGGTGCAATCGGTACGACCAAAAGCGATATTGTTTGCCACAGTATCGTTAAACAAAATGCAGTTTTGCGAAACCACACCGACCATATTTCGTAAATCGTTTATCTTACAATCGCGGACATCGACTCCGTCGATGGCAACGGATCCTGCAGTACAATCGTAGAATCGTGGTATGAGGTCGACCAAGGTGGTTTTTCCTGCACCCGAAGGGCCTACAAGCGCCACAGAAGTGCCTTTTTTCACCGTCAGGTTGATATCCTTAAGCACATATACGGGGTCGGAGGCACCCTCATCGACAGTATACGAAAACGATACATTGCGGAAAGCGATAGAATTGCTGAACGGTTTCAGCTGCACAGCCTGCTCCTTCTCAATTATTTTCTCATCGGCATCGAGAACCTCGAAAAACCTTGCTGCCGAAGCCGCTCCTTTCTGAAGACTGTTGTATGCCTTAACCACAGCCTGCACAGGAGGAATAAGACGCGCAAAAATGATGACAAAGAAAATGAAAACAGAAGCATGGATATCGCCCTGCACCACCATGCCCGCGCCAAGCACAAGGATGGCAACCAAACCAACGGTGCCAAGAACTTCGGAAAGCGGACTGCTCAGTTCGCGGCGCACAATAACCTTCTTCATCGTACGGGCATACCAGTTGTTCTTGTTTCTGAAAACCTCAGACTGTTTATCCTCGGCCACAAAAGACTTAATAACCCGAATGGAAGACAAAGACTCCTCCAAGACGGCAAACAGAGATCCCAGGGCCGTTTGCCCTGTTTCGGAGTTGCGCTTGAGCGTTTTGCCAATCAATCCTATCAAGATGACCGCCACGGGCATAATCATCAAAAAATAAAGGAACAGCTTGGGGCTTATGAAAATTAGCGTTGCCGAGAAAGCTATAATATTGATTGGGTCTTTCACCAATGACTGCATAGTACTCACCACACTCCATTCGACATCGGCCAAATCGTTAGACATGCGACTGATAAGATCGCCGCGTCGACGTGAATTGAAATAAGAAACCGGTAGAATGGTTATTTTATGGTATATATCATCCCTTAGGCAGGCAATCATACCATTGCGGATACGGCTCAGGAAAAACATACCCAAGTAGCGGAAAAGATTTGAGAGAAACGAGCAGAGCAAATAACCCAACGACACCACTATCAAACAAAGCCATATACCGTGTTTTAATTTGGCATTGTACAATGTCCACATCAACCATGCTGAAAGCACATCACGGTCGAGCGCCAACTGAGGTTCTGCCAGCGGAGGCTGAGTGGTTCCGAAAAGTAATTCCACAAAAGGAATTATCATTACAAAAGAGAAGAGATTGAAAAAAATGGCCATGACATTGAATACCACATTACACACAATGTCGACAGGGAAATTCTTCAAATATGAGAAGACACGGATGATGGGACTTTTTGCCATAGTATTATTTTTGCGTTACCACCAATCGCAGTTGCCCCGAACCTTGGGACTCCTTATAAGAGAGTCGTTCGTAGCGGAGTTTGCACGACATAAGATAGTCGTAGACAGCCTTTGCCGCATCATGGGAGGATGCCTCAACGGAGATATGCACCATTGGATTCTCTTGCAGAAAAGCCACATACTGATCCAATATCAAACGGCCAGACTGGGTTATTTTTTTTGTCCGTGCATCGTACACCATACCCGGTACAGAGACCGACGCTCCCTTTGCAATAGGGGCAAGACTGACAACATCGCCCAGTGGGTTGCGGGCCAAGTTGCTCAGATTTCTAAACGGAACGAAACTGACATGAGGTAAAAATCCATCGGCAACAATACTGACCAAATTATCCTCCTGCGCAGACAGTACAACCTGATATGCGCCGTCAAGGCTATCGATTAAATACATGGCGGAACCCGCACCATAACGGGATACCGTCAACTTGGCATTGGGAAGTGCGGCATTGCCAGCCTTAACCTTGCCCTTAACCAAAACCATGCGTTCAGGCCGGGCCGCCGGATACAAATCGAAAACGAAAATATCGCGGCCACCCACAATTTTATCGCTAACCAGTCGGGTGGCAAAATAACCTTTCGTGCCGTCGGTGGTCACACCGAAACAGATATCATCATCCTCAGTATTTATGGGCAACCCCATATTTGTTGGACGTTGCATTGAGACATTGTTGATGTCGATGAAATACATGTCGTATCCGCCAAACCCCTGCCATCCGTCAGAAGCAAAATACAATGTTTTGCCATCAGCATGAATAAAGGGAGACTTCTCATTCCCGGCCGTATTGACAGACGGGCCGAGATTTTCGGCACGGCTCCAATCGCCATTAGGCAAACGGCGGCAACGCCATATATCGATACCTCCCATTCCTCCTTGTCTATTGGAGGCGAAGTAGAGCCATTGACCATCAGGAGTTATGGAAGGCTGAGAATCCCACGACCTTTCGCCGTTCACGTTGATGCCGGCATTTTGGATAGGTTGCCAAGCCCCATCGACAAAGCGGGAATAGAAAATATCACAATTGGCATACCCTCCGCGTCCTTGTCGCATAACCGAATAATACAGCAGCTTATTGTCGGCCGTAATGGTGACACCGCCCTCGCTTTCGTGCATGTTAAATGGTTCGGGCAACTCCTCGCCGGGAGAGAACACCGTATCGCGCAGATAACTGACGCAGAGACGCGGAACCCGCTCGTCGAGTTCCTTGGTGTAAAAGGTGTATTCCTTGTTGAGTGAGACCTGACGGATATAATAGATAGACTTTCCGTCGACTGTTATGTAGGGCATCCACTCGTGGGTGCGAGAAGAGGCTCCCTTAAGCACTTTGGGTTCGAATGGGGCTTGATTCATCACAGCTTCGGCCAAGAACTCAGACCAATAGCGATAGTTTGACGCCTCTTCGTACACTGCATCGTAGGTGGGGTTGGATTGGGCATTGGCTATTTCGAAAAAGCGGTTGAAATTCAACAGGGCCTGTTCAAATTTCTCATCGGTGTAATTGACGATACCCATATAATAATGCGCCAATGCATTGGGGTAATCGGGGCAGACATCGAAAAGACGTGTGAAATAGCGGCGGATTCCTCCAGCGTTGAAGTCGCGCTGCACAGCATTCATCCCCAAATAGAACAACACATCAGGCGACTGTGGATTCTTCGAAAGAATCTTTCTTAATATTTCGGCAGACTCAGCATATCTTTTTTTGTCGTAAGCGGTGACTGCCTGTGTGAATTTCTGCTGGTCGGAGGGTTTCAACTTAGACTGACACGCCGACTGACCACTTGCATTTTGGCCCAAAAACAGAACCGCCATGGCAAGTGTGAAAAGCTTCAGTATTCCCAATTTACAACTTGCTGACATCGATCGGGAAATAGACTTCACCATTGCATGGAGAGCTACAATTGAGCGCACACTCGGAACAAACCGTCAATTCTCCATGAAGACGTTTCTTAACCATATCGCACAACCTGTCACGAAGTGCCTCCAACTCGATTTTCTGGATTACCTCGTCACAAAACGCATAGAGCATCAGGGTACGTGCAGTTCTCTCAGATATGCCGCGTGAGCAAATGTAGAACAAGGCCGACTCATCGAGCTGACCAACAGTGCTGCCATGAGAGCACTTCACATCGTCGTTGTAGATTTCGAGGAACGGTCTGGCGTTAACCAAGGCCTTATCGGTTAGCAGAATGTTACGGCTTGTTTGGACAGCCTCGGTCTTGACAGCTTTGTCACGGACAAGGACATGGCCATTGAACACCGCTCTCGAGACATCGTCGAGGATGCCTTTGAACAATTCTGAACTCTTGCAATTGGGCTTTGCATGGTCGACGTAAACATAATTCTCGACACGCTGATGCTTGTCGTTGAGATACAATCCGTTTACCTGAACATTGCAATGCTCACCCAACATGGAAACCTCACAATGGTTACGAATGTATCCACCATTGAGCGTGGTAAAGACTGACGAAAACGACGCGCCCTCACGCATTGAGACATAGGTATGGTTGAGCAGACCTGTCAAATCGTTCAGATTTTGCATTTTATAATGCAGAACACTGGCGTTGGCATCGATGTATATTTCTGTCACATTGTTTGCGAAACCTGACTTTTCGTTACATGAGTCGTCGCAATTGATAATAGAAACCTTGCTATTCTTTCCCACATACACCAAATTACGGTTTTGGAGAAACAGCGGTATTTCGGAATCGGTGAGCGACATTATCTGGATAGGCATTTCGACTACAGTGTTGTCGGGGACATACACAAATATGCCATCGGTGTAGTGCTTACTGTTGTATTCGAGATACGGATTGGACGAGGTACAGCACTTGTCGAAACCAAGAGCCACCTTGTCGGGATAACGTGACAGGGCATCGTTGAGAGAGCATATAATCACGCCACCATTGTCAGAATTTGGAATATTGTGGACAAATCCGTTTTCGATGGTATAACGCAAGGTCTGCAGATTGGGGATACTGCAATGAACCTCGCGGACAGGCTGCGAGCCTTGGTTGGGCAGAGACAACTGCTCGCCTATAATATCGGAAAAGTCGACGTCGCGCCAAACTTCATTTTTGCGCAGACTTTTGCGAATATCAATAAAATCGACTATCTTATGGTTCATTTCAATTATGCTTTGTTACGCAATTCTGCATCTATCCATTCATAGCCTTTGGCTTCGAGTTCGAGTGCCAACTCCTTAGGTCCTGTTTTTACGATTCTACCCTCGTAAAGCACATGCACGAAATCGGGGACGATAAAATCGAGAAGGCGCTGGTAGTGGGTAATGACAACCGTTGCGTTTTCGGCAGAGCGGAGCTTGTTGACACCACCGGCAACGATACGGAGTGCATCGATGTCCAACCCCGAGTCGGTTTCGTCGAGTATGGACAAAGTCGGATTAAGCATGGCCATCTGGAAGATCTCGTTCTTCTTCTTTTCGCCTCCGGAGAAGCCTTCGTTGACAGAACGGTTGGCCAATTTAGCGGTCATTTCGACCACTTTCTTTTTCTCTTCCATCAACGCGAGGAAATCCTTGGCAGAAAGCGGGTCAAGCCCCCTGTATTTGCGTTGCTCGTTGATGGCAGTGCGCATAAAATTGGATATTGTTACACCAGGTATTTCGACAGGGTACTGAAAACCGAGAAAGATTCCCTCACAGGCACGTACATCGACCGGAAGATCGAGAATGTTTTTCCCTTTGTATATGATTTCGCCCTGGGTGACAGTGTATTTGGGATTGCCTGCTATTACTCCGGCCAAAGTACTTTTACCGTTTCCGTTGGGACCCATGATGGCATGAACTTCCCCAGCGTTGACATCCAAATCGACACCTTTTAATATTTCCTTGTCGCCAATTGAGGCATGTAAATTACGAATTGAAAGTAACGACATATCTTTATTATAAATTATTCATTATTAAAATACTATAACATTAACAACAAGTTACAGTTGCATACAAATTTACGCGAAATTGACGATATATCAAAATATTTTTGCCTTATGGGCATTCAAAACGATTTACGGATTGTTCAGAAAAGCACTGAATTGACATACAACACATGTGATAATTAATTGATTTCAATTAAAATAGCCATCTCATACAAAGATCATAAAGAGCCTTGTCGACAAGAAATGCACATATTTGCGAGGGGATTCTGTTATTATTGATTCGGTTGTATTGCGAACAAGGTTTTTTTGATGCTTGTTGTATTAGAAAAAAAAATATATATTTGCAAAAAAAAATTTGCTTCATGGAACGGCAAATCATTACACTTACAACGGATTGGGGAAGTTTTAACTGCTTTGTAGGTATGGCGAAAGGCACATTGTACTCGACCATACCCAATATCACTGTGGTTGATATCAATCACAACATTCCCCTTAACGATATTTCCCAAGGAGCATTTATCGCAAAACCCGCATGCCCACCCTTCCCCGACGGCACCATTCACATTATTGACGTTAACGACAATTGCCGCCATGATTACATTGCCGTAAAATACCGCAACCAATACTATATCTGCATTGACAATGGATTGCCTCACCTGCTGTTCAACAATGAATATTCGGAGGCGGTTGTCTTGCCTACCGAAAACGATGAAGCAAACAGTTCTCGGTCAAACAATGCACACACCAACACTTTCAATGCATTGTCGTACATGATACCCGCTGCACAAAAGTTGGCCGAAACAAAATCATTAACCGAAATCGGAACCCCGATATCACAACTCAACGTCAGAGAACAAAAAGGAGCAATCACTCCAGAAGCATCGAAACTATTTGTATACGTGATACATATCGACAACCACGGAAACGCCTATTTGAATATTAGTTACGAAGAATTTCTCGAAAAGAAACAAGACAGGAAATTCAAATTGTCCGTTCATGAATGGTCGACCGACACAATCTACAATTCGTTCCTCGAGAAGACCCGATACAACAATTTGTTACTGGTTTCATCGACCGGCAATTTGATGCTTGCCCACAGATCCGGGTCATTTGCAGAGTTGATGAATGTGTCCATTGACAGCAAACTTGAGATTACCTTTAGTTAACAAACCGCGCGCGTCTGCAATTCCGTCAGAGCCTCCGGCACCATTGCTTTGATTTTCCCTAGAAGCGCCCTCCC
Source organism: uncultured Bacteroidales bacterium (assembly GCA_937910265.1). Classification (GTDB taxonomy): domain Bacteria; phylum Bacteroidota; class Bacteroidia; order Bacteroidales; family P3; genus Colimorpha. Next base: position 11,297 of record CALEPD010000060.1, on the reverse strand, counting down.
ACCCTCTTGCCAATTCCTCCATGTGGAACGTATCCAATCAGCACCTATTCCTCGCGGAACAAGGAATGGGGCATTATAAAAAGAAAAGTACAAACTTGGCACAATCATGCTATAACAAAACACCCACCCTGCCTAACGGACAGAATGGGTGTGTATAGGATATTACACTCAGCGCCTTGTTTATGACTGAGGGCGCTTCCAGTTGAAGTAAACCTGCAATCCCGCGCCCTGGTACACTTGCCAACGGCCGAAACGTCCCATACCGGAAAAGTCGGTATCGTATTTCACGTTAACCGAGCAAAAGGCTGACATGAAAGAATTGAAGCGGTAATTCAATACGACCTCAAAATCCATATCGGTTTCAAATGTACGTCTTGCAAGCCAACCCCTTCCGTCCATCTCATTGAATTGTTCCTCGGTGATATTGCCGTCGGCCAACTGTTGGTCGATGGTGCCCCAATCAAGAAGTTTTGGTTTGCGGTAATCGTAGAACAACTCGAAACGAGTATAAAGGTTCAAGTTTTTTGTAATGTCTTTCTTGTAGAAAAATTTAACGTAAGAACCCAAACCGAAATATACATGGTTGTAGATGCCATTTGCCATATCGGCCTCTTCTTGCAAAACTCCGTAATTGTGTCCGTTCTTGATAAGCGAATCGTTGACCACGAAGGTTGTTTTACCTGTCAGGAAAGAGAGCGAGACATTCCAATGTTCTTTTTTGCGCTCAAAACCGAGTGCTGTGGTAAGGTATGCCGGTGCCATGAAACCTGAAACCAAAGTTTCTTCCTGTTCCAACCCCGCACCTGTATAAGTATAACCGTTGCCAAACTGACTCTTGAAGTTGACCGATGCACTGACGTTCCAATCATTCTTCATACGCATTGAGAAGGTTGAGGTAAGGTCAATTTTATCGTCACTCTTTCTCATGGATTCCAACGACTTGAACCCATGCAGACTTGTATCGCAATCCAAGTCTTGCCAGTTGTATCCATAGGCCAAATCGACAACATTATCCCAAATGAATTTTTCATGAGTGTATTTGTAGTTGCCAAAGAAGGTTGTTGTAAGCTGAATGAGCGAATTACCTGCTGACGACCAGTTGTTATAGAATTTTTCGTCTAGTTTCAACGCAGGGGTGGACGAGATTGTCCATTTGCCCGCAGGCGCTTTGATAGAGTCGGACAAAGAGAACCCAAAGGCTGACGCAGAGCTCATCGATACCAACAATCCCATAATTAACAGTATATTACCTTTCATAATTGATTTTAAAATAACTATTATTGTTTAATGCTTTCTTGTTTCAATGCTTTTATTTCATCCAGTGCCTCAAACGATTCCGAAAGGCTGTACCCCCGAGACACAAGGTATGCCACAACCTTCTCCCTCCGTTTACGTTCATCGCTGACCGACAACGAATCCCACTTGCGTTTTGCCAACGACAATATTGCAGACTCATAGCTTTCACAATCAACCTCACCTATAACTTGAGTGACTATGTCGAAAGAAACACCTTTTTGCAAAAGGGCATTTACTATTTTGTGCTTTCCCCAACGCTGATACCGGACCTTGCTTTGACAAAAGGCTTCGGCAAACCGCCTGTCATTGACGAACCCTCTTTCCATGAGATTTTCAAGGATTCGGCTAACCATAATATCATCAGCTCCCCACTCAAAAAGTTTCGCACGAACCATAGAAACACTACGCTCGCAAGAAACACAATAACGTTCAGACTTAGAAAGAAATAGAAAATACTCTTCTTGGTAACTGACATCCATAATCGGTTGCAAATATAAAAACTTTTTTCATACAAAAAAAATAAAAAAGAGATTTCGGATTATATGGGCAACCTTTAACTTTTCAACAACGCGAAACACCGATGGACACTCAGAGTTTGGGTAAAAAAGGTGGCTGAAACACCAAATGCACCGCAAAGTGACCGTCAAGTGCCAACGCAAACATTAAAACAAAGATATACTCTAAATATAATCCAAAAAAAATCGTATATTTGCAATGGACTTTTATGTTTAAAAAAACATGGGGAAAGGAAGAATACTTTTTGTCAATCAGGAGATTACTCCATTTACTCCTGAAACACCAAATGCACATTTTGGGAGACACCTTCCTGCATACATGCAGGAACATGGCAGGGAAATACGCGTTTTCATGCCTCGTTTCAAATCTATTAACGAAAGAAAGAACCAACTTCATGAGGTTATCCGCCTATCCGGAATGAACCTTATCGTAAACAACTGCGACCATCAACTGATTATCAAAGTTGGGTCGATTCCGGCAGCAAGAATGCAAATATACTTCATCGACAATGAAGAGTATTTCACAAAATGCGGCGACTGTTTCGATGAGTCGGGGAATTTCTTACCGAACAATGATGAACGAGTATTGTTTTTCGGACGTGGCACATTGGAGGCCGTCCGCAAATTGTCGTGGCAACCACATTTAATCCATTTCACAGGATGGTTCAGTTGCATGATTCCATTTTACCTGAGAAGGATTAACAAGGAGAATGCATTTTTCAAAGGAACCAAGACCGTACTAACACTGAGCGACGATGCCTTCGAAGGGGACTTCGGAGCCTCGATGGAACGCAAACTCAAAGCCGATGGCGCTACTGCCAAAGACCTGCGCCTATACCAGAACATGGATTACATGACTTTGATGAAAGCCGCAATCACCTATGCCAACGGAATTGTGATTGCATCGCCCAGCGTAAATCCAGAATTGGTTGCATTTGCCAAAGAAACCAAAAAGAACGTACTCGACTACACTGAAGACAAAACCCTGTTTTACGAACAGATCAACAAACTATACGATTCTATAATTGGAAGCAACATAAACAATTAATCACTCAAACCGAATGAATATATTTAAGCGTACATGGTCGATATGGGCAGCCATACTATTGTTCTTCGCAACCAGCTGCAACGAAAAAGAGTCCACCATAGGCATTGAACTCCAAGACCCCTTCACATTATACAATGGCATTTGCGACACCGCATACATGCAGGCATGTACGATTTTCGACGATTCCTTAAAAACATCCGGATATTCTGCAGGCATCATCGGACGACACTACGATGATTGTTATGGAGGTGTCGAAGCAACCCTCTACACACAATTAGCCCTATCCAACAGCACTGGCATTGACTTTGAGATGGACAGTCTGCACTTGGACTCTGTCATTCTCAACATCATGCTGGAAGAATGGTATCCAAACAACGACGACAGCACAAGTACATACAACATACACTTGACGGTCAAGCAACTGGCCGAACCCGTCGTCGACACCATGACCTACTATGCGTTTGATGAACTTGATGTCGACAATAGCACAAACGCATGTCTGTATGACAACACCTTGACCTGCACACGCCAGGACAGCATCCGCATTCACTTGAATCCGGAAAACTTCAAACGAATCATCGGGGGAAGATTCACCACACAAGAATTCATGAATCATTCCAAGGGCTTGCAAATACGCATGCAGGACGATAGTGACCCTGTGATGCTTACAGTCAATTTCGCAGCCTCAAACACTAAGATTACAGCCTACTATACCTATGGTCAAAGTGCGACCCAACGCACCATGGATTTCATCATAGGCAATACCGCTACAATTAGCGCAAACCACTTCAGCAACTTCACCCACGACTACCCATCGCAATTCGCACAATTGGCACAAAATCAAGTAGACTCGATTGAGGGCAGCCAATATCTATACATCGAACCACTTGGCGGAACAAATATTAAACTTGACCTTAACGAGTGGATTACAGAATTCAATGAATTGCACCCGACTGCAGTTATCCATCACGCCGAACTCATCTTACCTTTGGCCGATATTGCAGACAACAACCCTCCTGACCAAATTTTAGCCAACCGTAAATCGTCATCGGGATACATAGCATACATCCAAGACCTTTTAAGCTCGTTTACAAGTCACGTATACGATGGAAAATACCATGAAGACAAAGGTCAATACCGCATGTGCATCACCCAGCATTTGCAGCAATTGCTCAGAACCGGAAAAGATTATGGCACCATATTAGTCATCAATGCCCGACGCTCATCTGCCAAACGAACCGTAATCAACGGTACCGACCCGAGCAAAACAATAGGGCTGAAAGATAATTCACCCATTCGCATCGAATTCATATATACCGATGTTACCATAGAATCGAATTAGCAACAAACACATTACCCGCTATGAATAAACGTTCATTTATCACACTGTTTTGTTTTTCTGTCATTGCATTTCAAGTTTCCGCACAAATTCAATACCAAAAGTTTTACGAGTCATCCGACAACAATCAAACCGCTGTAGAAGGCATGATGGATGATGACAGTGTCCGTATAGGAGAATGGATTTGGTGGCATCCGAATGGAACCATATATCAACGTGGATCATACAACGACCGTGGACAAAAAACCGGAACATGGAACATCTACTACGACAATGGAGCCCAACGTGCAACTGAATGCTACGACAACGGGGAATGTAAGACATGGTACCCCAACGGAAAATTGGAAAGCGAAGTGGCTGTTAGCAACGGAAAGAAGAACGGCATCTACCACGCATGGTATATTAATGGACAACTTCAGATGGAATACACCTATGTCAATGGTGTACGCCAAGGACTTGCTAAAGAATGGCACCAGAACGGCAAACAAAAGTTCAAAGGCACATACCAAAACGACGAATTAGAAGGGCCTGCCACCTGGTGGACCGAAAAAGGATATACCGACATGGAAGGAAACTTGTCCAACGGTCAGCAAGTGGGTGTTTGGAAGTTTTATTGGAGAACCAATGGAAAACTCGGCATCCGCGGAACCTATTCCAACGGCAAGGAAACCGGCATTTGGACCTACTACTACGAGACCGGAGAAAAATGGCGTGAAGGCAATTATGTGAATGGCCAACGCCAAGGCACCTGGACCACCTGGTATGAAAGTGGCGCCAAATTGCACGAGGGCTCGTATGTCAACGACAAAGAAAACGGCGAATGGACTTCATGGTATGAAGACGGAAAAGTTGATTATGTGGGCAATTTCGTTGACGGACTAAAAACTGGAGAATGGACCGGCTACTATGAAAACGGAAACAAGCGGTACACCTTGAATTTTGCTGACGACATAAAACATGGTGAGGAATTCAGATTTTATTCTAATGGAAGAATTGAAACATCATGCTCATATATAAATGGAACCTTAGACGGAAAATATTCCCGTTTCAACACTGCCGGAAAACCAGAGGAAAGCGGTGAATTTGACAACGGCGAAAAAACCGGAGAATGGATTTGGTATGACGAAATGGGGAAAGCCCTGGTTGTAGCCCAATTCAAGGATGGAAAGATGATATCGAAAGAGGATAAAACTACAACAGAAAAAGGTAGATAAAACCAAAAAATAAGCTGGCGTATGATACTCCAGCTTATTTTTTAGGCAGCAGTGATAACGCTCAATTATTACAAAACAGACATTATACTCACACCGAACACAATATTGACACAAATGTGGTTTGAAAATATTGAAATTCTTCTCGCATCGAAATCACCCCGAAGAAAAAGTCTTTTATCGTCACTAAATATACCCATACAAACCATCGACATTGATGCGGATGAAAGCATTGACACATCAATACCCACCGATCAAATAGCAGAAACCATCGCCATAAAAAAAGCATCGGCCTACTGTTGTGACACCATCAAGGAGAACCAAGTGCTCATAACAGCAGACACTCTTGTTGTGTTTAATGATATTGTTATGGGAAAACCTCAAGACAAACAGATTGCGATGGAGATGCTGCAACGACTGTCAGGACAACGTCATGAAGTTTACACAGGAGTATGCATGCGTTCAAAAAGGAACCAATTTTCTTTTACAGAATGCAGCCATGTCCACTTCAAGAATCTGTCATCCGAAGAAATCGAATATTACATAGACACCTACAAACCCTATGACAAGGCCGGAGCGTACGGCATACAAGAATGGATAGGAATGGTTGGTGTAGAGAAAATTGAGGGATGTTATTACAATATTGTGGGATTGCCTATTGTCAGTCTATATCACCACTTAAAAAACTTCATTCAATAATTCCCTACCTGTACAACTCCAACTTATCATTTACGCCAATCTTCCTCAAGTCAATCAACTGCCTAACAGTCTGAACAAGTTGTTGCTCATCGATATCCGGGAAATGCGATGCGAGAGTTTTCATTGACATTGCAGAAGAATCGAGGAGTTGCAAAATGCGTTCTGAAACATCGGCCTTTGTTTTAGAATCACGTTCCGCACGACAAACATCGCACATTGAACATTTTGCGCCACCCTCTTCCCCGAAATAGGACAACAATCTTGAACTGCGGCAATCTTCTACGGAGGTCACGAAATTCAGCATTGCTTTGAGTCGGGTTTCAGCATTTTGCTTAAGTTGGTTATATTTTGCATCTGCCAACAATATACTTTGGGAATCGATGCGTTCTGATGTAAAGAAGATACGTGGGCCGGGGTGTTTCTTCTTATACATGATAATATTGCATGCGTCAAGGTGCTGAAGCATCTTAACCACCCGACTTTCGAGAATCATCGCCCTTTCGGCAATTTTCCGCTCACTGATTGGAATAAAGTCAGAAAACAGACCACCGTACATCCGCAATAAGATGGATATTAAATCATCGTATAGAACATTCTCGACCTGAAAGCGATACAGTGTTTCCTTGGAGACAGGGATGTAAACCTTCGACACGAGTTCCTCGGTATCAGAAATGGATATCAGACCCTCCCGCTCCAAAAAATGAGTGGCACTAAAATACTCCGCAACATTGAATTTATACGAACTGCATATTTTTTCGATGTCATAAGGAAATACACTGCCTGCTCCAGAACCAACAGGGATTTGGTAGAAATTACAGATAGCAGAGTATACATTTCTTATATACTCTATTTTGGGAAAGCTGCGTCGGAAGCCATCCTCACATTGTTTTAAATCATAATCGTCATAGAGCATAATAGCATATGACGGCAAGCCATCACGTCCGGCACGACCTGCCTCCTGATAATAGGCCTCTATCGATTGGGGGATATCCAAGTGGACGACAAAACGCACGTCGCCCTTGTCTATACCCATACCAAAGGCATTTGTGGCAACCATAACCCTCTCAGTACCCTTCATCCAAACAGACTGATGAACATCACGCTCTGCCGGCGGGAGACCCGCATGATAGAATGTTGACGAAATACCTTGTTGATTCAAATAATGAGAAATTTCGGACGATCTTCTCCTATTGCGGACATAAACAATGCCTGAGTCTTTTAGGTTTCTGCAGATATTCAACAACCGACCATATTTATCATCCTCTTTGAAAATCATATATGATAAATTGTCACGATAGAAACCGCCTCGGAAAACAGCAGAAGATTTAAACTGCAACTTTTCCTGAATGTCATCAGCCACCTTAGGTGTAGCAGATGCAGTCAATGCCAGTATCGGCACATTGGGATGCAACGAACGGAGGAATGCCAACTCCAAATAGGGCGGCCGGAAATCATACCCCCACTCGGAAATGCAATGCGCTTCATCAACAGCAATGAACGAGACATTCATGTTTCGGAATTGATTGATGAAAAGCTGACTTTTCATTCGTTCGGGAGAAATATACAACAATTTTGTCTTTCCGTACAGGGCATTATTCAAAACGACATCCTGCTCGTTTCGTGACATACCGGAAACAAGACACGCCGCCTTGATGTTTTTGTCTTTGAGGTTTTGCACCTGGTCTTTCATCAGCGCGATAAGCGGAGACACAACAATACAGATGCCATCGAAACACAATGCGGGGACCTGATAACAGACTGACTTACCACCTCCTGTCGGCATCATTGCCAATACATCACTACCTCGTAAGAGAGCATTGATTATATCCTCCTGCAACGGACGGAAAGAGGAGTACCCCCAATAATGGTTCAATACTTCAATCGGTTTTTTCATGGTTTACTATTTTGCGGGGTGGTAAGCATTGCTCACGACAGACGCAGCGTGTCATGATTATTATATGAAACGACAAAACTTGCTGTTTATTCTAAATATGTATAAAAAGATACGAGTTCCACTATGGGAACTCGTATCACTTATGATAAATCAATAATGTGCTGATTGACTATTCGGATTGTTTGGTTTCCTCGTCGATTTGTTCTTTGAGGCTAGCCAATACGTCGAGGTCGCCGAGAGTGGTTTTCTCTAAAGTATCATTGATTTTCTTAACAGTTTTCTTGGTATTGCGTTCTTTCTTAGCTTCTTCGTTCTCAGCAGCTGCACGCTCTTCAGCAGAAGCATCTTGCCATGTGCGGGCGTGAGAAACAACGATTTTCTTACTATCTTTTGAGAATTCGATTACCTTGAAATCCAAAGTTTCTTCTGAGCGAGCTTTGGTCTTGTCTTCTTTTTCGAGGTGACGAACAGGTGCAAAACCTTCAACGCCGTAAGGCAATGTAACGGTAGCGCCTTTATCGTTAACGTTAGCGACAGTACCCTGATGTACAGAACCTACGGTAAAGAGGCTTTCGTAAACATCCCAAGGATTCTCCTCGAGTTGTTTGTGGCCCAAGCTCAAGCGACGGTTTTCAGCATCAACTTCAAGAACCTTAACGTCGATGGTATCACCGATTTTGGTAAACTCGGCGGGATGTTTGATTTTCTTGCTCCAGCTGAGGTCACTGATGTGGATGAGACCGTCAACACCTTCCTCGAGTTCAACGAAGATACCGAAGTTGGTGAAATTGCGAACGGTAGCAGTATGTTTGCTTCCTACGGGGTATTTGTCACCAATTGACAACCATGGATCGGGCATAAGTTGTTTGATACCCAAGCTCATCTTACGGTCTTCACGGTTCAAGGTGAGAACAACAGCTTCAACTTCCTGTCCAACGCTCAAGAAATCCTGAGCACTGCGGAGGTGCTGGCTCCAGCTCATTTCGCTTACGTGGATGAGACCTTCAACACCGGGAACAACTTCTACGAATGCACCATAATCGGCGATGACAACAACTTTACCTTTAACCTTGTCACCTTCTTTAAGATTTGCATCAAGGGCGTCCCAAGGATGAGGAGTAAGTTGTTTGAGACCGAGGGCAATACGACGTTTTGCCTCGTCGAAATCGAGAATAACAACGTTGATCTTTTCATCCAAACGAACGATTTCTTCAGTATGATTGATGCGACCCCAGCTCAAGTCGGTGATGTGGATAAGACCATCTACGCCACCGAGGTCGATGAATACACCGTAGCTGGTGATATTCTTAACAATACCTTCGAGGATTTGACCTTTTTCGAGATGAGAGATGATTTCAGCTTTCTGAGCTTCCAACTCATCTTCGATAAGAGCCTTGTGAGAAATAACGACATTTTTATATTCATGATTGATCTTAACCACTTTGAATTCCATGGTTTTGTCAACATAAACATCGAAATCGCGGATAGGTTTAACGTCGATTTGAGAACCGGGCAAGAAGGCCTCGATATTGTCGAAAACAGTAACAATAAGACCACCTTTGGTTCTGCTTTTAACGTAACCGGTAATGATTTCCTGATTTTCGAAAGCGAGATTAACACGCTCCCAAGATTTTAAGATACGAGCTTTTTTATGAGAAAGGAGAAGTTGACCATTGGAGTCTTCCTGACTTTCAACATAGACCTCGATTTTATCCCCAGCTTTGAATTCGGGGTTGTAACGCAACTCGGAGGAAGAGATGACACCGTCGGATTTGAAACCGATATTTACAACGGCTTCACGGCTGTTAATAGAAACGATAGTTCCTTCGATAATTTCCTGCTCAGTAAAAGCATTGAATGTTTGCTCATAGGCATCATTCATTTTCTGAGACTGATCATTGTTGCGTTCTTCTTTGTCAATAGCATTCCAATCAAAATCTGCTATCGGCTGTACATTCTTGTAATCCATTAAATAGATTGTATTATGATCGCTTACTCGATCGGGTTAAACTTAATACAACACAGTGTGATTCAATATATTAGTAAGAATACTCACTCACACATATGAACTGCAAATTTACATTTAATATTTAAAATACACAAATATAATTCTTAATCAGTGCTTTCGTGTGTCATAAAAGGCATCGCCACTTGCTATGCTTTATTCGACATCGATGCTTTTATTGACATTTTTGGAGCCAATCAATGCGTAGAAGAGAATGTAGGCAAAACCAACAACGACTACCCAGTAGCTCGGCATATAGCCATTTGCCGGACCGCCGAAATCGACTATAGCATTTTGGATCAACGGAAGGATTCCACCTCCGCAGACTAATGCCATAAAGATACCGGAAGCTTTCTCGGTATATTTACCCAAACCTTCAACTGCAAGATTGAAAATGCCACCCCACATAACGGATGTACAGAGACCTGTACATACCAGCAATGCGGCGCTGAGCGGAATTTCAACCATACCGAATCCTTTTACGCCATTGAAAGCCGGGAAGCTAACCATAATGGCAGCCGGAACAAACATAGCCACCAAAACCAACAAAATAGCGAAACCAGACACTGCTGAAATCATTGTACGCGGGGACATTTTCCCTCCCACAATACCTCCAAGCAAACGGCCTATCAACATAAAGAACCAATAGGTGGCGGCAACCGAGGCTGCAACGGCTTCGGCATTCACACCCGTACCCAAAAGATTCAAATCAGGATTTTGGAGCCACTTATTCAGCACATTGGGTATGCCAACCTCTACTCCAACATATATAAAGATGGCGATTGCACCTAATGTGAAATGTCTAAATGCCAAAGGTCCTTTGGCTGATGTTTCCGATTGAGTTCTATCGTTCGACGAGGCAGGTTGCTCGTTTTCGGGGATAGCAGTGAGCGCAATAACAATGAATGCCAAGGCAAAAATTGACAATGCAGTATACATCAACGGAAAGACGTTGGATATTGTAGCATTCTGAATGCCCTGAGGAATCAACAGACCTGTTAAAATAATGACAGCTGTACCGCACAAAGAATTAAATGTTCCTCCGTATTGGATCAATTGGTTGCCTTTATTTCCACCGCCTCCAAGTTTATTCAACATGGGATTGACTACAGTGTTGAGCAAACACATACTAAAACCGGCGATGAGCGCACCAATCAGGTAAATGCCAAAGCTGCCGAATACACCCGAAAGGGTTTGAATTCCCACTCCAATAAAACCAATAGCAATCGCTAACAATGCCGTTTTCTTATATCCCAATTTTGCGAGTAATGCTCCCGAAGGAATACCCAT
>CALEPD010000059.1 GCA_937910265.1 uncultured Bacteroidales bacterium | reverse complement strand
TGGGCCATCGTCGTTGATGCTGGCCTTGATGGCAAGCGGTTTGAATGGACAAAATTTTGCCTTTGTCGGATACCTTCCCATAGACAAAACCGCACGCAGCCAAGCCATTCACAACTTAGAAGCCAGAGTTATGAAAGAACGGCAAAGTCAGATTTTCATCGAGGCGCCCTACCGCAACAACCAGATGCTTGAGGCGTTGTCGGCAAACTGCAACCCCAGCACCATGATATGTGTGGCGTGCGACCTTACGCTTCCAACGCAACAGATTGTTACACGGACAGCAGGACAATGGAAAAAAGAACGTAGTAAAATCGACCTACACAAACGGAATACCGTATTCATATTGGGAAGCTGACACTGCCCTAAAAAGGCTCATTGTTATAATGGTCAGCGCATTCAGGCGTCGGTAACAGTGACAGCCCCACCCAACAAATCCAACATCTTTGATATTCCACCCGGAACATCTCCCCCACTGACCGTGATGTTGAAATCGATGGTCGGCATGACATTATAACGCGATTCGCGTACAGCCGTACAGTCTTTTGCGGCCGCAAAAGAGCCCTTCATTTCGGCTGATATTTTTTCTGTACCCACAACACTTTTGACTTCAGATACAGTGGTTGAGAAACGAAGAATTGCTTCTTCTATTTTTAAATATGGTACGGGCACCAATGCCAACAAAGGCACTGTAATAGTTCGGGGTACACTTGAATCAACATCCTGATATGTAAACTGAACCGAGAGTACGTCGAAATGACTAAATAGAGAGCTGTCTGCACAAACAGACTCCGGAAGCAACGAAAAGAGTGGCAAGGAGAGTTTCTTGGTAGCTCCAGTGGCTGCGTCGCGAAAAGAAAAATGCATTTTTGAATTCAACCCACGGTGCTCGTTGTCGAGAGTCAATGAATGGACATACTCCAACGTGGCATTGTTGGCCTCCTCCGCACCAGCCACACAAGCCTCAATCGGAGCGCTCACCAGATCGCCCAAATTCAATGCCTGTATCATTTCGCCAAATTCAGCCATATCACACAAAAATTTATTGTTCTAGGTCTATATACATATCAAATATCTTCTTAATAGGCGCCGACATTTGATATTCGGGGAAATTCTGATTGATTGCATTGCACAATGTATTGCAAAAATGGGAACGGGTGTGACCGTCGCTATAAGCAATCGACTTTAACCCCCAAATATGAGTAAAGCCTGCCTCCTGCTCTGGATAAGAAAGGAATTTGTATACATCAATGCCCATCACATCAGCGCACATGGAAAATAATCGCTGTTCGGCGAAAACCATCTGCGAGACAAGTTCCTTGGGAGACTCCGTATTTCCACGCATGAAATAGATGGCTTCATTGGTATAATATTGGAGAAAATCGGGGTCATTGAAATAGGTCAGCGCCGTATTACATGGAAGGACTGTCCAATCCCAACGTTTGTCAGGACGATAGTCGGGTCGGTGCTTAAGAAGATTATACGGCAGGTAACAATCGATCATCAAATCCTCTTCGTGAAATGCGGCTAATTTATAATCGGCTATCAAATTCCCTATGGGCTTCCACACCAACATATCGGTGTCCATCATCATGAAAGGCGTTTTCTCGTTGCGAATGGCAAACAATTTGGAAGATGCCCAAAAGATGTCGTAACGAATATCGTTGGGAAGGCTATCGAGCACATAAACATCAATGCCACCGTCCCACAATTCGAGCATTCCCATTTTTTCGTAATAACTATAACCCAACGAATCGGTATATAGTTTGATCGGCCCATTAAGCTCACGCCACAATAAAGCCGAAAGAATTGTTGTCAAAATATCGTAATCTTCAATCGAATAGGCTTTCGGATCCAAACGACGCGCAATATACGGTCGAGTAGAATTGATATGAAGCGCCAAAATTTTCGGGTATGACCTATCAATTATATTGGATGTAGCAACACTCATATCGTATAATATTAAAAAAAAGACAGAACATGCAAGCCAAGAATGGAATGCTACATGACCGCATTACAATGAAACACAACACTTAAACACAAACTCATTTGTTTTTATTCTTGACTCGACGACGGGCTATTGGTTTTCGTTCTCCTCTGTTTTGACGCTCCAAAGCATTCAAGATTCCAATTGTAGTATCGGTTGCCGATTGTAACTGAGAAACAACTTCGTTAACGGGAGAATCGACTACTCGAACCCTATTAGTCTTAGGGAGTTTGCGTCTTAAAGTCACTCCATTGCTTGTAATACTGGAAACAATTTTATCTAAACAGCCATTATTATTACTGCTTTCATTAGCTGATGACACCTGCGTAGAAACAGCCAAAGCCTCGCCATTTTCCTTAATGCTTTTAGTAATTCGCGACAAGTATTCGCCTGATGAAACGCTTTGAGACGTAATGCTAGACGTAATCCTACGCTTAGGTGTCGGTCTAGGCAGAGGTTTATGCCGTATAGGACGCCTTTTGATATCATCTTCAGGGGCAAGTTTTTTTAGTCCTGGAATTTCATCAATATCCTCAACAAGAATGCCGTTATTGCCAATAATTTCCAGCATTTTAGCCATACCAGAAGGCATGTCAACAGCTTGCGCATTAATATTCACACTCAGGTTGCTATTCAACACCACCTCTTTTGTCTCATCAACACGACGATTTGTTCCAATCATATTGACAGACAAGGAATCATTGTTGAGCTCTGTTTCTGCCTCGAAATTGATGTTAACAGTGTCTATTTTCAGAATGGGTATTGGCAGTATTGTAATTAAGGGAAGCACCAAGTGGCATACGGTTCCGTCAGCTATATAGGAAAACTTAACCTCGGCGACTTTGGAATTCGGATTGTCCGAATCACGAACAAACTGTTCAAAGTATTTCTTCGTGGCCTCAGCCGCGTCCGCCTGGGCCTCGACACAAGAATTCATGATATCCTTGACAAGCGATGACAAAGGCAAACTATTATAAAACAATGCAGTATTATTCAAATTATTCTCCAATTCAGACATATAACCTCCTAAAATCATTTATTTGATGACATCATTGCGGTTTTCAACATTATTCTGTCCATCTGCATTATTTTTGTTCTCAGCAGCATTTTCTTCCTGAGGTAATTCTGGATCATGCACTGAATATACAATAACATCTGCTTTCTTTTCTGTTTTGTCGACAGTGGCAGCCGGTTTATCCTCGGATTTAACTGCTGTGATATTGTTTCCCAATATTTCCAACACGCGAGATATACCCAGAGGAATATCGGATGAACTTGCCTTTATACCGACATTGACACGCAGATCGCTTTGGAAGGAATTCTTTTCTTCTGCATTTTCGGAAGATCCACCAGATGTCATTTTGGCCACGATTTTACCATTGGAGTTAATTGAAACCTGAGTTTTGAAAGAGAAATCCACATCTTTAATCTGAAGATATGGCAATGGGACCAATGATATCAGTGGCACGGTAAGTCTTTTGGCTTTGCCGTCAGGTGTATTGAAATAAAACTTCACCGACTTGGCATCCAAGATGTCGTTATTTTTCTCGAATCCAAACTCTTTAACGTACCTACTTGTTGCAATGCAAGCAGAAGCCTGCGCATCGATGCAAGCGGAAATCGGAGAAGCTATCAGTTTTCCGAATTCGATTTTGGACAATGAGTCGTTCGTTTCTTCTAAATATTTTCTATAGGCCATTTCCGAAGGTTTTTAGCCATTAAATTTGCTTGCCTTTTCCAATTTTTTCGATGCATCGTCAACCTCTTTCAATATCTCCATAGCCTTTTGGGATTCATTCCGATTGATTGTCAACTCCAATCCACAATAGGGGCATCTTAGCGCTGGGGCTGACAGCAACTCAGAGATTGATGTTGGTATAAACTGGCTGCACTGCGGACATTTCAATCCAGGTGTCTGTTGTTGAGTCATTATATATATTTGGTTTTAATTTGTTTTAAGAATCCATTAATACTATTCGGCAGTTTTGTTTTCATTGATGCTCAATGAGCTGAAAGCAGTTTGAAGAATAGCCTTAATACCTTCAGGCAGTTCGGCCTGTTTCATTTTTATTGCGATTCTCATATTGATTATCGAGGCATCGTCGCTCAAGGATGATGCTTTTTCGATAACCTTCATTGAAGCCCCAACTGATTTAGACATTCTCGGTCGCAAAGCCTCATTCATATCGCGGGTTACATTTTGTTTACGCCTATCGACACGGTAATCCAATTGTGATCGTGAACGTTGAGATGAACTCAATCTTGCGGTTGGACGAGAACTACTAATAACGGAAGACCTGCGATAAGCGTTGGCGGCTGATGATAAAGCCCCCATAGACGGAGCCTCATCATATTGAATTTCTTCTCCCATCGCAACCGTTTCGTCTTTGCTTTCCATGCTACGCTTAACCAGTTCCATCGAGAAATCCATATCGAACGTTGCCTCAGTAATATGAAGCAATGGCAACGGCATCATGGTAATCTGAGGTAGGGATAACGTCTTGACCTTGCCCTCTGCATCCGTCACATCGATGTTGACCATTTTCAATTCATGGGACTTCACCTTTCCTATGGGATTCATTGAAGGTGATGCCTCACCTTCAGAGTGCATACTTGCCTCGTACACAACATCATCGCCATAAGCGTACTGTTCAATCAACTGGCATGCTTTAAGAGCAGCGCTACAATCGGCGAAAACAGCTGCTTCCAAAGTCTCGGCCAACAGAGCGGCAATACCATAGTTGCGAAGGGAATCATCCAACTCAATATTATCGATGTCCGAAGGAATAGCGGCGACCAAATTTTTATCGTTATTTGTATCTTCGTACATAATCAGCTATTTTTGGTTTTTACGGAAACCTCGTCGGGTGGGGTGATGGTTATGGTCATGGTTTGAATGGCTGATTCAGGAAGCTGGGACAGCACCTTTTCATCTATTTCGACACTCATGGAACCATAGCGCTGAATGCGGCGGAACGCGGGGATTCGGCTTTCACGAAGGATGTCGTCGAGCTCTTTATTTAATACACGATTGAACTCGGATGCGATGAATCCATGAAGTTGTTCGGTTGTATCGAGATAGAATAGGGATCGTATATCCTCATGGTCGAGTACATGTTCGATTGCCGAATCATAAATGATTTTATGGATTTCTGATTCGATTAAGCTATACTTTTCGTCCAATAACCGGGACTGTGCATTGAGCAGAAGTCCGAATAAACGTTTCGCGAAATGCATAACAAACTCCTTATTTTGAGGTAATTTGTCGACAAATCCAAAACGTTCATGGTATTCGATCTGTGAATTCTGGATAGAATTAACCAATGTTTTGATCAGCAGTTCCGAACTTTCGGATGCGATATAGCGCAATACCTTTAGCACCTCTTTCTTGTTGGTATCCTCCTCCTCGTGTTGTTCGACACCGCCGGTTACAGCATATTTCATTGTAAGCTGCAGTTGACCAACACTGGCAGAGGGCATTTTTATACCGGAAAGACGTCCATTTTTCTCATATTGCTCAGAGATATTCTTCAGCATAACATTAACTTCATGCTGAGCCCGTATGGTATCGGACAAAATTGCTCCTAATATTTCTTTTAAAGTAGTAGCCATTATTATGTTGCTTAATTATTCAATGTTTACAGCGATTTGATTTTTATCGGCTGTAATGATATAGAGACCTTCTTTAGAGAAAACCAACTGGCGACAATCACCATTGTTGAGACAGGTGACCTTTGCAGAGGAGTCGCTAGCATGTTTACAAGTGACCTTCTGGGGTGCCGAAATGCCGTTACCGTCACGATATTTGACAATGACTGTGGCGACGCCGTTTACCAACTTTGCTGATGTTTCAGAAACCGTCAATTCACCGTTTGGATTGAAAATGTCAATTGACTCGTTTAAGATTTCCAACATTTTAGAGATTCCTCCCGGCATATCGTCGGGGCCAACCTTGAGAGAAACATCCATGCTGGACTCAACGCTATATTTGGAGTCTTGGGTTGCCTTGGAATCCTTCTTGGTTGAAAAATTAACTCCAAAGGTTGGTTCGACAGACACCTTCGATTTGATGGCATCAGCCGTAGCTTCCTTATCGGCACCACCTGAAGCTGGTGCTTCGGATGACTTTTTCTTCTCATCAGCTTTTGGCTGTGCTTGTTTTGTAGAATTACCGAAGTTAGCACCAAATGATGTATCAATACCGCTAATAATCACTTTATTTTTATTTATGGAGACTAAATTATCAATGA
>CALEPD010000058.1 GCA_937910265.1 uncultured Bacteroidales bacterium | reverse complement strand
AGGGCCATTTGGGTTTCGGCCGGAAGCGAAAGCAGACGGAGGTAATTGGTGATGGTGGAACGATCCTTACCGATTTTCTCGCTCAATTGCTCATGAGTGAGGTTGCATTCCTCGATGAGGGCATTGTAGGAGAAAGCCACCTCCATGGCGTTGAGGTTCTCGCGCTGGATATTCTCAACCAATGCCATTTCCATCATCTGGCTGTCGGTAGCGACGCGTATATAGGCGGGGATTTCAGACAAACCAGCCATTTTAGATGCTCTGAGACGGCGTTCGCCTGCGATAAGTTGATAGCATCCGTCAATCATTTTGCGGACTGTGATGGGGGTGATGACACCCTGCTGGCGGATGCTCTGGGCCAATTCTTCCAAAGCAACAGCATCAAATTCCTTTCTTGGCTGAAACGGATTGACAACAATTTTATCGACAGGTATATTTCCGATAGCAGCGGTAACATCGGGCGTGTCATTCTGGATGGCATCCAAATCAACATTCGACAAGATGGCATCGAGGCCGCGACCACGGGGAAGACTTTTTTTATTGGCCATTATTTTTGGATATTGTTACGTTTCAGAATTTCGTTAGCGAGGTTTATGTAATTGATGGCGCCGGCGCATGTGGCATCGTGCATGATGATGGACTTGCCATAACTGGGTGCTTCTGCCAACTTGATATTGCGGTAGATAAGCGTGTCGAAAACCAGCTTTTTGAAATGGTTGCGGACATCCTCAACCACTTGGCGTGCAAGACGCAGGCGCGAGTCGTACATGGTGATAAGCAGACCTTCGATGGTAAGGTTGGTGTTAAGACGCATCTGCACAATACGTATGGTGTTGAGCAATTTGCCCAAACCCTCGAGTGCAAAATACTCGCTTTGTATGGGTATGAGTACCGAGTTGCTTGCCGTCAGTGCATTCAAGGTGATGAGACCTAACGAGGGAGAGCAGTCGATGATGATAAAGTCGTAATCGTCCTTTATTTTCTCTATAGCTTTTGCCAAAAAATACTCACGTCGTTTCTCGTGCACCAACTCAATTTCGACACCTACCAAATCGATTCGGGTAGGCAGGATGGAAAGATGAGGGGTTTCGGTTTCGTAAATACATTCGCGGATGTCAACATTACCCAAGAATGCCTCATAGAGTCCTTTTTCGACAGTTTCAGGATCGAAGCCTATGCCCGATGTGGCATTGGCCTGGGGGTCGGCATCGATAAGAAGCACATTGTACTCCATCACAGCCAATGAAGCACTGAGGTTGACAGCCGTAGTGGTTTTGCCCACTCCTCCTTTTTGGTTGGCAATAGAGATTATTTTACCCATGTTTAGAATTTAAAGTCAATTTCATCAAGTTTATCGGAACCGCTCATATCAATTTCGCCGGCGGAATAAGAGGAGAAGCCTTCCTCAATTTCGACTGGGGGAGGGATGATGCCTGTTTCGACAAAAGAGAGAGCATTTTCAAGACCTTGACGGAATTTTTCGAAATCCTCCTTATACAAAAACATTTTATTTTTCTCAAAGTGGAATTCGCCATTATTGTTATTGAATATCCGGCGGCTCTCAGTTATGGTAATGTATTTATCACCACCACGAGTTTCTTTGACATCAAAGAAATAACGTCTCTTTCCAGCAGGAATAGCCTGTGAATACAGTTCCTCCTTGTTGTTGTCTTTGTAATCTTTATCTCTCATTTCAATCTGAATTATGTTTTTGCAAAAATATATATTATTTTATTACGAATAATACAGTGTGCACAAAAGTTATCAACACAATAACGTTAAGGTTTGCGATTGCAATATTGCCCGATTATCTGGAGGCAAAGGGGTGCAGCCGCACAATTGTCGACGGTTTTATTGGTTAGAGCGACTCCTTGTGGGTCATAATGTCGAGCACTACGTCGTCGGTTTCGTTCATGCCGTACTTGCCCAATTTGCCGAGGTTGCGTATCGAATTGTCCAGATCGCTTTCACTCAAACCGTCGGTAGCATCCACCACTTTGTCGTTGTAGGCCAGTTCGGCGCACACAAATGCGCTATAGATTCCGGTAGCCATTTTGAGAGCACAACTTGGCTTGGCTCCGTCGCATACCATACCAGCCAAAGTATTAATCATATTTTTGATGGCGAAACCAACCTGTTCGAACGAACCGCCGTGAAGGTAAACTATACCCGAGGAAACTCCAATTGTGGCATTTACAATACCGCACAAAGCACTCAAACGGCCAATGCCCCGCTTTATATATATTGACATCAAGTGACTCAAAATCAATGCGCGGATAATACTCTCTTCATCACATCCTTTAAGTATACCGTATTCATATACAGGAACCGTGCAAGCAATACCTTGGTTGCCGGAGCCCGAGTTACTGAATATCGGCATGGCACAACCGTCCATGCGGGCGTCGGAGGCGGCAACAGTACGTGCAACAACGGTGTGGACAATATCGCCGGCGGCGTTGTCGTTGAGGATTGCTCCGGCGTGAAGTCCATAGCCCTTCATACCTTCTTCCGAAGCAGCCTTGTTGTATTTGACAGCATCGCGGATGAAATCGAGTTCGGAAATCGGTGCCGCAGTGGCATAGTCAAAAATCATGCGGGCTGTAAGAGAGGAATTGTCCGGCTCGACGTGAGTTGCAGTAGAATTCTCATGTGCTTCATGTACAGCATCCTGCAGCACCTCGTCATTGCGTCTAACCAACACAAAATTGGTATGACGTTTCGAGATGACGGCAGTGGCCACATCGTCACCTGCGTAGCATGAACATTCGATATACAGTTTGTCGACGCCTTCCTTTACTTTTATCTCAACCTTCTCGGCGTTGTCGGCCAACCATTTTTTAGCCACTTCAACCTTCTCGTCGCCAACCATAAGAATCTCAAGCTGGCGGGAAGTGTCGCCGGCAGTGACAGCCACAGCCACAGCAATGGGGAGGCCGATCATACCCGTTCCGGGGATGCCGACACCCATGGCATTCTTAAAAACATTCTTACTCAGATAGAGTTCGATTTTCGAGGGCATTGCCTGCAAAGTTTCCTTAGCTTTAGCCACACACAATGCCACAGCTCCCGGTTCGGTGCATCCGGTAGCGAGAGCCACTTCCTGACGAATTAACGCGCCAATACGCTTTCTTGTTTCTTCGGTCATAGTATGAGTATAATACACAATAGGGGGACTGCTTTCCCCCTATTGTGCAATGCTTCGGTTATTATTTTTCAAAAATCTTCTGCCAGTTTTTATATTCGCGGCCGTCGCATGCGCCATTGTGGTAAACATAAGATGCGATTGCGGGGATGACGGTGGTACCTTCGGCGTAAACCATTTGCTGAAGTTTGTCATCAACCTTGCCCCAGCTACCGGCCTCGAGAAGGGTTGAGGAAGAGCAGGCACCGTCGCGTACGTCGGCAACAGTGATTTGGATGGCATATTTGTGCATGGGCACTTCATAGCCAAGAATTTCGGCACATACAACAGTATCCTGGGCGAAGTTCTTGGGAGTGCCGCCGCCAACCATGAAGAGGCCGCTTTCGGGGCAAGCCATCTTGATGCGGGTCAGCTCAACGAAGTCGCACACAGAGTCGATGCTGAGATATTTCTCGCCCTTCTGAGCGCGTTCCCACTGATGCTTACCGATGCCGAAGCCAGCGCTGCTGTCGCTGAAAGCGGGGCAGAAGATAGGCACACCGCATTCATAGCAAGTCTGGATAAGACTGTCTTTCTTGACGCCACGTCCGTTGTGGAGCCATTTGCCCAACTCATAGATGAACTCGCGGCTGCTGTAGGGGCGGGCTTCGAGCATATTGGCCAACTCATAGGTAGAGTGGTCGCAAGCCTGCAATTCTTCCTCATCGATGAAGGTGTCGTAGATACGGTCGATATAAAGCTCGCGCAAGACGGTGTCGGGAACAACGTTTTCCTTGGTGCCGACATAATGTTTGAAACCGAGAGCCTCGAAGAGGTCCATGTCGATAATGCTGGCGCCGGTGGCAACAACAACGTCAATCATCTTGCTCTTTACCATATCGACATACACCTGCATACATCCAGCGGCGCTGGTTGAGCCAGCGAGGGTAAGGATGTTGGTACAATCTTTCTCCTTGCACATCATGGTCAGGATATCGGCGGCGCGTGCGGTGTCGCGGCTGGTGAACGACATGCCACGCATTGCGTCGATCAATTCGGTTGAATCATACTTCTTGATGTCAATGTGCTTGATAGTTTCTTTCAATAAATCTTTCTTTTCCATTGTATAAATATTTCGTGTTAAATAATTCAGGTATTAGTAATTGGGGTCGACGCCATCAAAGACGTCGCCGCGGTCATCGAAGGGGAGGTCGTTGTAATCGGTATTGCCCATATCGACATTATTCTGAAGGTTCATGCTCGATTCGACGGTTACAACCTGCTCGAAATTGGTGTTTCTGGGCATGTTGATATTGGAGGAATACTGCTCTTTGTCGAACAGTGGCGGATTCTCGAACTTGACGAACTGCTTCTTGAAATCGAGGCGTACTTCGCCCACTTCGCCCGAACGGTGCTTGGCAATCAAAATGTCGGCCTTGCCGATGGTGGAGCCTTTGGCATCTTCGGTGATGTGGTAATATTCCGGACGGTGAATGAACATAACGATGTCGGCGTCCTGTTCGATGGCACCCGATTCACGGAGGTCGCTCAATATAGGACGTTTGTCGCCGCCACGAGTTTCAACGGCACGCGAAAGCTGCGACATAGCGAGCACCGGGATGCCCAATTCTTTGGAGAGACCTTTCAGCTGACGGCTGATGGTGCTGATTTCCTGCTCGCGGTTGCCGTTGCCACGGCTGTTCTCGCCTGACACAGCGGTCATAAGCTGCAGGTAGTCGATGAAGACCATCTGAATGTCGTAGCGTTGTTTGAGTCGGCGGCATTTTGCCCTGAGTTCGAAGATTGAGATACCCGGGGTGTCGTCGATATAGATAGGAGCATCGTTGAGCGGCTGAGTCTTGGATATAAGTTGCTGTTCCTCCCATGGGGCCAGCTGGGTACCCTTCTTGAGTTTTTCGCCCGAAATCTCCGATTCGCCGGAAATAAGACGCATGGCAAGTTCAACGCCAGTCATTTCGAGCGAGAAGAAGGCGATAGGCTTCTTATAGTCGACGGCCATATTGCGGGCCATACTCAGAGCAAAAGCGGTCTTACCCATTGCGGGACGTGCGGCGAGGATGATCAAAGTGCCGTCCTGGAAACCGGAGGTGATGTGGAACTCGGTGCGCAGCTTGGCGTCCCGCTCCAGCCAGTACTCGTTGTTGGATTCCAGCCAGTCGATCTTGC
>CALEPD010000057.1 GCA_937910265.1 uncultured Bacteroidales bacterium | reverse complement strand
ACTCAAGGCTCGCTCTATAGCGGCGCCTATGCCCTCTACGAGAAGCTTGGCGACTATATCATCAATGTTACCGAAGGTATCGACGATTCCCGCCGCCACGATTCCCGCCAGAAATGAAAAATGTAGTGGCGGGCGTCATGTCGTGCCACTATAAATCGATTTCGTGCTATATTTGTCTTTCGGCCGCTCTGATTCCAGAGTGGCCGAAATGTATATAGGAGGGTACTTCCGCCAGCCGACAACCGCACGTAACGCCAACCCCTGCGGTTGCGGTGCAATGGCTTCTCTGGCTCCGATTTTCAAAAAAATATCGTCATATCGGAAAAAATATGTAATTTTGCATTTCAAACTTGAGGGAGTAATTGGCGGCGGCGGCCGTGAATGATGTCAACAAATCACTGGTCTTTTGCGACTTGGCATCATTCCCAAGCGATGAGACTCATAGGGGCCGATAGCGGCAACTGTGGGTTTTTTTTGTGTGGCAATGTGATGCAGGCGTATTGTTGAATCGGAAAAAACATACTGGAATAAAAATTATTATCTATGACAACAACATTGTTTTTTGGAGCATTTATGTTGCTCATTATTTTGATGCTGGCCCTCGACCTTGGCGTGTTCCACAAGCAGGACCACGTCATTGGCATGAAGGAGGCGGCCGTTTGGACCGTTGTGTGGATTTCGCTCGCGTTGCTCTTTTCATTGGTCATACGCTTCCATGCCGAATGGGTACACGGAGTCAATTCGATGGAGGAGTTGCTGGCTGTGGTGAAAGGCACAAGCATGGAGTCGATTGTGCAACCCGGCATGGAGTATGCCTCCGCGCTTGAGGCATACCGCAAGGAAATGACCAACCAGTACATCGCAGGCTATTTCCTCGAAAAATCGCTCTCTATCGATAACATATTTGTGATGATTATGATTTTTGTCAGCTTCGGCATCGATAAGAAGTATTATCACCGAGTCCTTTTCTGGGGCATCTTGGGCGCCATTGTGCTCCGTCTGGTCTTTATTTTCGGGTTGGGATCGCTTATCTCAAAATTCTCTTGGGTGTTGGCCGTCTTCGGCGTCATACTCATTTATAGCGGTATTAAGATGTTCAAGGACGACAGCGATGAGCAAATCGACACCGAGAAACATCCCGTAGTGCGCTTTGCAAGCAAGCATTTCAACGTTACGCCCAAAATGGACGGACACAACTTCTTCACCAAAATCAACGGCAAGTGGTACATGACCCCGCTCTTCCTTGTACTGCTCATCATCGAAGGCTCTGATATCATCTTTGCCGTCGACAGTATCCCGGCGGTATTCTCCGTCACCACCGACCCCTACATTGTCTGCTTCTCAAATATTTTCGCCATCATGGGTCTGCGATCGCTCTTTTTCCTGCTTAGCGATATCACCGACAAATTCTGGCTGCTCAAATACGGATTGGGTGTGTTGCTCTGTTTCGTCGGAGTGAAGATGCTTCTCCACGAATTTTTCCACATCGCTATCCCCACCCAGGTGTCGCTCATTGTAATTGTGTCAATCCTCTTCGGCTCGGTTCTGTTGTCGTTGATGGTTAAACGCACGAGTGAAAAGAAGCTTGACAATCAAATCTGAATTCACGATGACAGATAGTCCTCATGTAGGATAACTATTCCTATTAATATGGGGCAATCAGGGCCGGCACCATGTGATAGGTGCCGGCCCTTTTGTATGGTTGTGTCTTTCGCAGTGTCAATGTAGGAAATACCGGCGGAGTCGCCCCTCTGCCGTTGCCCATTGTGCCCCCTCTGGCGTGCCGCTGTGCAACCTGTATCATGGTTGGTAACGCTGTCGGTGACGCTCATGCCTACATCTCGCCAATCCATCAATTCACTATCATTCATACCAGCGGCCAAATCGACAAAAACTCCATGTTCAACTCCATCGACTCAATGTTGAACCAATGGAGCGTCGCATATCGCACCCTATTCCGACAACGAAACAATCACCTTGTAATGTTTAATGGAGGTATTCACTTCGCAGAAGAAATGTGATTACTGTGGTGCTGAGTGGATTTGTGCAACATTTTCTACTGCCACACAATAAAGTCAGTCTATGTATGATGCTAAAAGCTGCGTGGAGCGACTGCTCGATGCTTCGGGTTCGGTACGGCAGGGAAAGGTTGGGTTGACGTCGACATTCAATCACACTCTCCCTGCTCCAGCACCCTCTTTTTTTGCTCCGACACAACGGAGCACCAAACTTGTGTAGGGCATTGTCAGATGAAATGCATTTTTTGTGTTTAGAAGAATCATTTATTTCTCCGTTTGTAAAAGGGAATATCTATTTAAATATTATTGATATTTAGTAATTTGCATAGAAAAGTAAGTTTTAA
>CALEPD010000056.1 GCA_937910265.1 uncultured Bacteroidales bacterium | reverse complement strand
TATATGTTGAAGCACTCGTTGGCCTCCTCTTTGATATTCTTGGGTTCGAAGATGATGCGCACGGCCAGTATGTCGAAGATTTCTTCGAAGGCGAGCTGTTTGTTTTGCATCTTCTTCCAAATCGAGTAGGGCGACTTGATGCGCCCCATCAGCGTATATTGCACCCCCATCTCGTCGAGTTTTTCCTTGATAGGAGCGGTGAAATCGGCAAAGAGTTTCTCCACAAAAACACTCGATTTCAAAGGACGGCGGAATTCCAAAGCCTGAGCAGCGTTGAGAAGTTCAATAGCCAGCACCCTCTCTACATTATCCGCCACGCGAGCAGACTTGGTTGCAGCATTGGAACCCATACTTACATGGTCCTCCTGTCCCTGCGACGAGGGAATAGAGTCCACCGATGCGGGCATACACAAACCCTTAGTCTGGCTCACAATCGAAGCGGCTGTATATTGGGGAATCATAAAGCCACTATTAAGACCTGGTTTCGCAACCAAAAAACTTGGCAAACCCCTCTGTGCCGAGATGAGTTTGTAAGTCCTACGCTCCGAAATATTGCCGAGTTCTGCCATAGCAATAGCCAAGTAGTCAAGCACAAGTGCCAAAGGCTGACCATGGAAGTTGCCTGCCGACACAACCACATCCTCGTCGGGGAATACGGTTGGGTTGTCGGTCGCGGAGTTAATCTCGGTTTCAATAACGCTTGCAACATAGGCAATGGCATCCTTCGATGCACCGTGTACCTGAGGAATACAGCGGAACGAATATGGATCCTGCACATGTTTCTTGGGCTGAGCGATAAGTTCGCTACCCTCCAAGAGTTCCCTCATACGCCTTGCGGTCACAATCTGACCATTGTGGGGGCGTACCTGATGTACATTGTCGGCAAAGGGGTCAATCCTGCCGTCAAAAGCCTCCAACGACATAGCAGCAATTTCATCCGCCTGAGCCGACAACCTCTGAGCCTTATCGAGCGACCACACACCATACGACGCCATAAATTGGGTACCATTTAGCAGAGCCAAACCCTCTTTGGATTGGAGAGTAAGAGGCTCCCAACCCTCACGAGCATTCATCTGCTCGCCCGTAATAATCTCACCCTCTTTGGTTTCCACCTCACCCAATCCCAAAATGGGAAGCGAGAGGTGGGCCAAAGGTGCCAAGTGGCCCGAAGCACCAAGCGAACCCTGTTGATAGACAACGGGGGTGTAGTGATATTTGAACATATCAATAAGCCTCTGAACCGTTGCAACCTGCACGCCCGAGTGACCATAGGACAAAGATTGCACTTTGAGCATAATCATAATACGGACTATCTCGGTGGGAACTCTGTCGCCCGTACCGCAAGCATGGCTCATAACCAGATTTTTCTGCAAGGTGGCTAAATCTGATTTTGGGATTTTGATGTTGTAAAGCGAGCCAAAACCGGTATTGATTCCGTAAATAGCATCATCTGAAGATTCCATTTTCCGGTCGAGGTACGTGCGGCATTTTTCGATGTTAATCCGCGCTTCTTCTGAAAGTGCCAATGTTTTATTTGATGCGATAATATCGCGAAGGTCGTCGAGGGTTAGTATTTTCGAACTGATGTAATGACAATTGTCCATTTCTAATATATTTTACCGGTTATAAAACCAGATCGTTGTAAAGTCGGTTAAGTGTTTGGTCGAGGTCGGTTGATAATCCGGGATGCGGTCTGGAAGTTTGAATCGCCGAACTTCTTACGGCAGTCAACCACCGAAATCGCGACGGTAAATCGAGCTGTGCGATTGGACCGCCAGATTTATCGCCATCGACAATTTTTCTAAAGGCATCCATATTTTTAGACAACTGGTCGAGGTCGAATTCCGTGCAAAGAACCGACAACCGCCGGGCATCGATTGTATAAAGGCATTTCAAATATCTGGCTTTTTTGCAAAAAACAACAACGCCTACATTTAAAAATTCTTCACGCTCCACCTTTGGCATCACGCGAATGACGGCATATTCATATAAGTTTTTCTCTGGCATCTTTTGCTTCTTTTATGAATATCTCTGAATTTTTGAGTCGCAACGAAAGGAAATTGAAATACACCTCGCGCAGCTTATCCGGCGATTCTTCAGCATCTTCCCAATTGATAAGATTTACAATTTCACGCAGCTTTTCATCGGTGAGAATCGATTTTAAACTGGCGTCGGCTTGGTCAAGCATGGTTGCATTTGGAAGCAAAACATGATCTTTAATTAAGGCAAACGGGCTTTTGGCATGTTGTTCCCAATTGGTGAACGAATGATGAAAGTACAAACACGCGCCATGATCGATCAGCCAAAGTTCGCGATGCCAGATCAGCATGTTGGTG
>CALEPD010000055.1 GCA_937910265.1 uncultured Bacteroidales bacterium | reverse complement strand
CCAATGGGCTTGAGGTGTTCACCACCTATGGCCACCTGTTGTTGATGCTGGTGGGCTGCATGTTGGCAAACACGCTTGTTTTCAACCCGCTGATATCATTCCTGATGCTGAAACGCAATCCTTACCCATTGTTGTTCACCTGTTTGAAAGAGAGCGGACTGAACGCATTTTTCACCCGTTCGTCGGCAGCCAACATACCCATCAACATGGCATTATGCAAGAAACTGGGCCTTGACGAAGATTTCTACTCGGTGAGCATACCACTCGGCGCCACCATCAATATGGACGGTGCAGCCGTAACCATCACCGTCATGTCGTTGGCCGTTGCCCACACGCTGGGAATTGAGGTAACCTTTGCCTCAGCCTTGTTCCTCAGCATCATAGCCACCCTTGGAGCCTGCGGGGCATCGGGCGTGGCTGGCGGCTCGCTGTTGCTCATACCCATGGCCTGCTCGTTTTTCGGCATCGGCAACGATATAGCCATGCAGGCTGTGGCCATCGGATTCATCATCGGTGTTGTGCAAGACAGTGTCGAGACCGCGCTCAATTCAAGTGGCGACGCATTTTTCACCGCCACCGCAGAATATTATGACCGTATGAAAAATAATAAAACAGAAAAGTTATGATTGATACAATACTCGAATACAACAAGACTTTTGTAAAATCGGAGGAATACAAACAGTATCTTACCGACAAATACCCCGACAAAAAGCTGGCTGTGCTTTCGTGCATGGACACCCGTCTCACCGAGTTGCTGCCTGCCGCCATGGGGCTGAAGAACGGCGATGCCAAAATCATCAAAAACGCCGGCGGACTGGTGATATCGGCATTCGATTCGGCCATGCGCAGCCTCATTGTAGCCATCTATGAGTTGGGGGTTGAGGAAATTATGGTGGTGGCCCATAGCCATTGCGGCGCCTGCCACATGGACTACAGCCATTTCCACGACAAGATGATTGAGCGAGGCGTAAGCGACCACACGCTCAACATTATACGCAAATGCGGCATCGACCTCAACCATTGGCTGGAGGGTTTCAAAGACACCGTCGAGTCGGTGAAGAAAACGGTAGAGACCATACGCACCCACCCACTGGTGCCCTGCGATGTTTCGATACGTGGATTCATCATCGATTCGGAAACGGGAGAACTGGAAGAAATCGTCATACCGTAAGACAAGAAAAGACCCATTTTTCAACCTTAAGGCGGCTTCGACAAATCCATACATTTGAAACCGAATGCCATACATGAGTGAATTCATTTTTCGCAGTGATTTTGCCCATATTCGGAACCTTTTCGAAATAAGAGCCAAATGCCCGGAAAGCGATTTACAGAACCTACCTTTATAAATTTTGACACATGAAATTACGACTCGTTATATTTATCGGCATCGCGCTATGTTGCGCATTCAACACGCAAGCCCAGGAGAGAGAAACGCTGCACAGCCCCGACAGCTTGCTGAAGCTGGACTTTTACCTTGACAACGACGGTGTGCCCCACTACACGCTGAGCAGAGACGGGAAAGATGTGATACTGCCCTCGCGCATGGGTTTCACTCTCGAATGGCGCGACGACATCGCCCATGCCTTTGTGATGAAAAAGACCGAGAAGAACCAACACAACAGTGTATGGCAACCTGTATGGGGCGAAGAGGCAAACATACGCAACCATTATACGGAGATGCTTGTAACGCTCGAGCAACCTGTGGGATCGATAGCAAGCATGGACAAATCGACGGACAGCCGTCCCACGGTGATGAATATACGATTCAGACTGTACAACGACGGATTGGCGTTCAGGTACGAATTCCCGATGTATGCCGACCCGGTGAAAAAAGTAGGCAACGCATTGGTTTACTTCTGGATTGAAGAGGAATTGACTGAATTTGCCATGACAGGCGACCATACGGCATGGTGGATTCCGGGCGACTACAGCACGCAGGAATACAATTACACCGAATCGAAACTGTCGGAGATACGG
Source organism: uncultured Bacteroidales bacterium (assembly GCA_937910265.1). Classification (GTDB taxonomy): domain Bacteria; phylum Bacteroidota; class Bacteroidia; order Bacteroidales; family P3; genus Colimorpha. The sequence goes on along the minus strand of CALEPD010000055.1, from coordinate 1,792 downwards.
GGACTGTACAAGGAAGCCCACACCAACAGCGGATGGCCCTGGAAGAGTTTCTCGCCCACAGGCGTACAGACAGCCCTGCAGATGAAAACTGCCGACGGTCTCTACTTGAACATACACGAGGCGGCAGTGCTCGACTACCCTACCGCAAACCTCGACTTGAACGATACCACTTTTGTGTTCACCACCCATCTCACCCCCGACGCAACAGGATACAAAGGACGCCTGCAGGCACCCTGCAGCACACCCTGGCGCACGATGATGGTGTGCACTTCGGCCACCGATGTTTTGCGCTCACGCCTGATACTCAATCTAAACGAACCCTGCGCCATAGAAGATGTATCGTGGATACACCCGGTGAAATACATGGGCGTATGGTGGGAAATGATCAGCGACAAGAGCAGTTGGTCGTACACCAACGATTTTCCATCAGTGCGACTGGGTGAGACTGACTACGAAAACGCCACCCCTCACGGACGCCATGGTGCCAACAACGAGAATGTGCGCCGATACATCGACTTTGCCGCCGCGCACGGATTTGACGCCCTGCTGATTGAGGGATGGAACATCGGTTGGGAAGATTGGTACGGCAAGGAGAAGAATTTTGTGTTTGACTTTCTCACCCCCTACCCCGATTTCGACTTGCCGGCACTGAACAAGTATGCCCACGAGAAAGGCCTACGGCTTATCATGCACCACGAGACCTCGTCGTCGACGACCAACTACGAACACTGGATGGAGCAAGCCTACACACTGATGAACCAATATGGATACAACGCCGTGAAAAGCGGCTATGTAGGCAAGATTCTGCCCCACGGAGAAAGCCACTACAGCCAGCCCATAATAAACCATTACCATTATGCCGTGACCGAGGCTGCTCGCCACCGCATCATGGTGAACGCCCACGAGGCAGTAAGACCCACCGGATTGTGCCGCACATGGCCCAACATGATTGGCAATGAGAGCGCCATGGGCACCGAATTCCGCGGCCGCATCAAACCCGGCCACACAACCATACTCCCCTTCACCCGTCTGCAAGGTGGCCCGATGGATTACACCCCCGGCATTTTCGAGACCGATATGAGCAAGATTGTAAGCTGGGACAAAGGCAACCAGATGCGCCACACCATTGCCAACCAGCTGGGGTTGTATGTCACATTCTACTCGCCGCTGCAGATGGCCGCCGACTTCCCAGAGCATTACGAGCGCTTCATGGATGCCTTCCAATTCATCAAGGATGTGGCCGTTGACTGGGACACCTCGATATACCTGATGGCCGAACCGGGCGCCTACATTGTGACAGCCCGCCACCCCAAAACGGCTACCATGAACAAAGCCGCCGAAGGTGTGACATCGTTGGCCGACGGCAAGAAAGACATGGTGTCGAACACCGCACGCTATGTATATGACCTTCCTGCCGACGCCACCGCAGCCGACCTTGCCAACGCCAAGCCGCGCGATGTTTGGTATGTGGGAGGCGTTACCGATGAAACAGCCCGCGAGGTAAGCATCAAACTCGACTTTCTGAAACCGGGCACCATCTACGAAGCCATCATCTATGCCGACGACAAGGATGCCTGCGGCCTGCCCGGCGACAACTACAATCCACAGGCCTACACCATCAGCACCCAAAGGGTGACCGCCAAAAGTACCCTCAAGCTGCGCATGGCTCCCTGCGGCGGATTTGCCGTAAGCATCAGAGAGACTTCACCCAAAAAGAGATAGATCATGAAGAGAATGAAATATTGCACCCTGCTGGTTATGCTGTTGGCATGCCTCGACGGCGTTGCACGCG
>CALEPD010000054.1 GCA_937910265.1 uncultured Bacteroidales bacterium | reverse complement strand
CGAGGTGTCGATTGGCCATGCGCTCATCAGTGACGCTCTGTATCTGGGCATAGAGGAGACCATCAAGCAGTATTTGGCTTGCCTGCAATAGAAAAAATGACCGGTGGGGCATATCGCAATATGTGCCCCATATGTTTTACAGTTGAATGACATTTAAACCCCATAACCATGAAACTTAAGAATTTTATTATTCTTTGCGCAACGTTAGCGACGGGCATTGCCTTGATGGCACAAGGAACAACAAAGAATGTACTTTTTATAGGAAACAGTTATACGGATGTGAACAATCTGCCATGGCTGGTGCAGCAGGTGGCCCAGGACATGGGCGACGAGCTGACTTATGAGAGCAACACTCCGGGCGGATGCACTTTCTCGCAGCACTGCACCAACAACTCGATGACCATGATACAGCAAGGTGGCTGGGACGTTGTGGTGCTTCAGGAGCAGAGCCAACTGCCGTCGTTTCCGCCGTCGCAGGTGGAGAATGAGTGTTTTCCTTATGCAGCCAGACTGGTTGACTCGGTATATGCGAACGGGGACTGCACTGAACCCATGTTCTACATGACCTGGGGCCGCAAGGACGGCGACGGAAGAAACGGACAGTTCTACCCCCCGCTGGCGACATATGAAGGTATGGACAGTTTGCTGTATCACAGATACATGTACATGGGCGAGGCGAATGACGCTTCGGTATGCCCTGTGGGCAGGGTATGGCGTGTGCTGAGGGAGCAGCATTCGGACATCGAGCTTTACTCGAGTGACGGAAGCCACCCGTCGGAGGCCGGCTCGTTTGCCGCCGCAGTTGCCTTTTACACGATGATATACGAACGCTCGCCCGAACAACTGAACTACTCGTACACGCTTGACCCATCGACCGCGACCATCATCAAGCGGGTGGTGAAGAATGTGGTATTTGACAGTCTTGACAAATGGAAACGTCCGGAACCCAGCGCCGACTTCTCGTATAGTGAGAGCAACGGACAGGTGGTGTTCAACAACAGCTCGCTGCACGCTGCGAGCTATGAATGGCAATTCGGCGATGGCGAGACCTCGACGGCCAACGCCCCGACCCACAGCTATGCCGAGACGGGCACGTACGTTGTGACGCTGATAGCCACAAGACACTGCATGTCGGACACTATTGCCAGCGAGATAACGGTTACGGAAGTTGGCGGAGGTGTTGGCATAGATGAGGCTGAAGGCATGAGACCCGAAGTGGTGTACACCGCCGGAAGAGTGAGCGTGGCCGGCAATTATGATTTTGAGATCATCGACATCAGCGGCAGGGCCGTTGCCAGAGGCACGAACTCGGTTGACATAAGCCATTTGCCGCAGGGACTGTATTTGGTAAGAGTGTTTACCGAGGCATCGCCCTACACTGTAAAGATTATAAAATAGGGGTTGCTGCCACTGTTTTGTTGTTGTGACGGCAGCCACAGACGGCATGACGCTTTGTGAGGGTGGCGTTGGAACCGCAATTGACGGTCAGCGAATCCGCACACAGATGAGCCCGGCGCCGGAACAGGCACGACAGGATGCCGGGAAAGTGCATGACAGAACCCAAAATTAAAAGATATACACACCCTAATCTTTGAGAAATATGAATATTGTAAAATTAGCCATAGTTGTCTTATTGACGAATATACTTGTGACCCCTGAGGCTTGGTCACAAAAAGAGCAAGCGAATGCGTCCGCAGAGGCGGTTTTCAATGTGGGGGTAATACCCACGCCGCAAAAGGTTACGCCTGGTGACGGAGGCTCGTGGAAGGTTAAATACGACAAGGGCGGCGCCATCGAGATTAACAAAAAGATTGCGACCAAGGAGATTGAGGGTGTTGAATGCAACATGCGCCAATCGTACAAAATAGTAGTTGACAAAAAGGGTGTGACCATCTGGGCGGTGAGCGAAGAGGGTTTCCGCTATGCGAACCTCACGCTGCAACAGATGGCGAGCCATTTCAACGGCACCATACCGTACCTCACCATCATCGACTATCCCGCATACGAATACCGCGGATGGCTGGACGACATAAGCCGCGGACCCATTGCGAATGATTACTTCATATTCAGGGAATGCAAAACGATGGAGAACCTGAAAATGAACTTCTTCAACCTGTACACAGAGCATACGCTGTACAACCAGGCATTCCCCGACGTGTCGCCGATGGCCACCATTTTCGGACCACGCTCGCTGCTGCCCACCCTGCGCCGTTACACGAATATTGAATGGATGGGCAACCTGCAATGTTTCGCCCACTTTGAGGAGACGCTCAAAAACCCGTTCTACAGGCATCTGATGGACTCGCCCGATGTGATAAACCCGGCGAATGAGGAGAGCTACAAGTATCTGCAGCAACAAATAGACTCGGCAGTGAAGCACTACAACACGTCGCGGTTTTTCAACATCAGCTGTGATGAGACTGAAGGACTCGGGAGCGGCAGGGCATCGGCTTATGTGGCGAAGCATGGAGCAGACAATGTGTATTGCCAGCATATAAACCGGGTGTACAATATGCTGAAGGCTCACAACAAAGAGGTGCTTATGTGGGGCGACATTGTGAGCAAGAATCCGGAAATGATTGACCAACTGCCCAAGGACATCAACTACATTGTATGGACATACGGTGCACAGGAGAGCTATACCTCGATGCTGAAACCCTACAAGGAGGCGAAGGAACAAAACGGGACTCCCTTCTGGGTTGCACCCGGTGTAAGCCATTGGAGCAGCATACCGCAAGTGAGAAATTATATTGAGAATATCGCACACCTGTCGCGCGACGGTCATCAGGCCGGAGCCAGAGGTTTGATGAACACAGCGTGGGACGACAGCGGGGAATCGCTTTTCGGCGACTGCTGGCATGCTATGGCATGGAGTGCCGAGATGGCATGGAACCCAATCAAGAACACCGACCCACAGAAGGCAAAAGAAGAGCTGGCCCAAAGAGAGCGTCAGTTCAACGAGAACTATAACCGTTTGATGTTTCCAGAGAAGGGGAATGTGACCGATGCGATATATGCCGTAGGCGCGCTGGCCCACAACCGACATGTGGGCGACTGGTTCAACACGGATGCGCTGATGCAGCCCTTACTGAACTTCTACCCCACCCTTATAGACGATGCCATGCTGCGCCGATGCGACAGTGTGGAAGAGTTGGCGAAAGGGATTCTGGCTATGCCTGAAATCAAGGAGGTGCCGCATTTTGTATATGCTTGCAACCGCATATTGCTCACAGCAGAAAAGAGCAGACTGCGCGTTATGCTCAGCCGTTATGAGGAGACCGACAGCAAGATGCTGAAGGAGATGTGCGCCACCTATTTCGAACATCTGTATGCCTTGAAAAAGGAATATCTGCTGCTCTGGGACTTTGAATGCACCGAATCGTTCAGAGATGTGATCTGCTCACGATATGACAACCTTGCCAACGAGGTGCTGCATGCCGACAGACATGTATTCATAGAGATTGACGACGCGGCGAATCCAGAAATAAAACTGAGCACGCTATACGGCAACAAAATATACTATACCCTCGACGGAAGGAAGCCTGACAAGGGCAGCCAGCTTTATACCGAACCTTTCCATATTGACCATTCGTGCATCCTCAAGGCTGTATGCTACGACGAGTGGAACGAACCTGTTTACACTGAACAATACCTGCTGTGCCACAAGGGTATGGCACACCTGAAGAAATTGAACACTCCCTACAGCACCTACCATGCAACCTACAGCGGAGGCGGTGACGACGCCCTGGCCGACGGTGTGATGGGCAACGACCATTCGTACAATGACGGGCACTGGCAGGGCTACTGGGGTGAGGATATTGACGTTGAGTATGATTTCGGTCAGATGCAATCGGTCAACAAAATCACTGCCCGATTCCTGCAAAACACCTTCAACTGGATACTCGCACCGACGACAGCACATATCTACACTTCGTCAGACAATGAGAACTGGACTTTGGTGAAGACAGCCCATTTTACACCTGAGTTCAGGAATGGTGGCAATATCATCCACACCAACACCATTGCTGACATCAATGTGACAACTCAATATCTGAAAGTTGTGATTGAGAATCCGGGCAACCTTCCCGAATGGCATCCCGCGCCGAATCAACCCAGCTAC
>CALEPD010000053.1 GCA_937910265.1 uncultured Bacteroidales bacterium | reverse complement strand
TATGCCCACTGAGGCTATCCACACCCCCTTCATGAGCGACCGTTATCTCTCCATCGAAAACGCCAAATACATTTTCGGTAATATGAAGAACATCGGCGACGAAGTTGAATTCAAGGAAGACGGCATCATCCGCACCCGCGCACGCAAGGTCCTCGACGACGCCATCAATCTCCTCGAGCAAATGGAACACGAAGGCCTCTTCAGCGCCCTCGAAAAAGGTATTTTCGCAAATGTGAAACGTCCTAAAAACGGCGGCAAGGGCCTCGACGGCGTTGCTGAAAAGGATGCCAACTACTTCAACCCATTTGTCGATCTTATGAAAGGTAAAAAATAAAACTGTTTGTGACGAGTATAATATTTAAAACATTAAATCATGAGTGAAGGTTTGTATTCAATGGAGGCTAAGGATTTTGACAAAACTTTAGACCTTAAACAGATAAAGCCCTACGGCGATACTATGAATGACGGTAAGACTCAGTTGAGTTTTACTTTGCCCGTCCCTGCTGGAGACGAAGCTAACGAAGCAGCGAAACAGTTGATGAAAAAAATGGGCTTCGAGAATCCCCTCGTTGTCTATTCCAAAGAGTTGACTCAAGGTTTCACCTTCTTCAATTGCTACGGCAGCTGCACACACACCGTCGACTACACATCTATCCATGTACCCAAGGTTGAATCCACCGCTATGGATATGCACGAGTGTGACGAATATATTAAGGAAAACATTGGCCGCAAGATCGTTATCGTAGGCGCAAGCACTGGTACCGACGCGCATACCGTCGGCATCGATGCCATCATGAACATGAAGGGCTATGCTGGACACTACGGTCTCGAACGCTACGAAATGATCGATGCCTACAACCTCGGCAGCCAGGTTCCCAATGAGGAATTTATCGCAAAGGCTATCGAACTTAAGGCCGATGCACTTATCGTGTCGCAGACTGTGACCCAAAAGGATGTTCATATCAAAAACCTTACTGAGCTCGGCGAAATGCTCGAGGCTGAAGGATTGCGCGACAAGGTTATTCTCATTTGCGGCGGTCCCCGCATCAGCCACGAACTTGCTAAGGAACTTGGCTATGATGCAGGCTTCGGCATGAACACCTATGCCGATGACGAGGCCTCCTATATCGCTCAGGAAATGGTGCGTCGCGGTACCAAATAATTAATATGATTTCTTAAATTATAAATTCTTATAGCAATGGATAAAAACGAAATTCGTAATTTTATAGCCCGTCGTGCAGCTCAGGAATTGCACGATGGCGATGTGGTTAATCTCGGCATCGGTCTCCCTACCGCTATCCCTAACTTCCTTCCCGAAGGAGTTAACGTTGTCCTCCAATCCGAAAATGGTATGATTGGCATGGGCCCTACTCCTGCTGAAGGTCAGGAAGACCCCTGGTTCATCAATGCCGGCGGCGGTTTCGTAACTTTCGACAGCGCAACTTCCTTCGGAATTATCCGCGGCGGTCACGTGGCTGTATCTGTTCTCGGTGCAATGCAGGTTGACGAAAATGGCGACCTCGCCAACTGGATGATCCCTGGCAAGAAAACCCCAGGCATGGGCGGCGCTATGGACCTCCTTGTCGGTGCTCGCAAGGTTATCCTCGCTATGGAACACACCGCCAAGGGTAACCCCAAAATCCTCAAGAAATGTACACTCCCATTAACCGCTAAGGGCCAGGTGAATATGATTATCACCGAAATGGGTGTCATGGAAATCACTCCGGAGGGTATCGTGTTGACCGAAATCAATCCTGAATTTACTGTCGAGCAGGTTCAGGCTGCAACCGAGGCTCAGCTCATCATCTCTCCCAATCTCAAGAACATGATTTAATGGCCTATACGGCACAACCTTCACGGTTAATCCGCGTCGGTTGTGCCTTTTTGCCTTTATTTGTTCGGTGTTTGTACGGAGTGCGATTTCATCGCTGAAATCGTTATTCTCAACAAATGTGAAAATTATTAGGAATCACCTTAATATCTTTAGTCTGATGAAAAAAATACTTGCTCTTTTAGCTTTGGTGGCTACTTTTGCTGTTGCAAACGCTCAGCATATCGAATTCAAATGGCGCGGCCCGTACGCCGTGGTTGGCTATACCCATGGCTTGGTAATCGGGCATACCGATATCAACACCTCCATGAGCGGCCTTTCCGGCGTCTTTGGTTTTCAATTCAGACGTCAGTCTGCCGCAGGTATCGGTTTCAACTATCTTACCGATCCAAACGGTTATTTCACCCAACTCCCGCTCTTCGTCGAGTATCGTTGCCACTTCCTCAAAAGTAGGTTCACTCCATCGACTAACATATTTTTGGGTTATACCTTCCCTGTGGGTGCCTCTGAATCCAACGACTTTATGATCGTTAACGGCGGTATAACCGGAGGTGTTTCTGCCGGCTGCCGTTTCGCTTTTACTCGTAAGTTCGGCATGAGCCTCGACTTGGGTTACCAGATCCTGTCCATGCGACTCGTCGACCGTTTCGATAGCGAAGGCGTCAGAATGATCAGCGAGTCTGAATTGTTCCACTTGCTCAAGGCCACTGTGGCATTTAATTTTTAACACAAACGTATCTTTGGCTCAGCCTCAGTTACTTATTTAGTTTCGTTATTCCGTAAATACAATCAAACATGTCCAAGTTTCTCAATTTACTGATCGCTTTGTGTTTGTGTGCGTCTGCTTCTGCACAGTTTTTGACAAAGTCTCGCATCCCGCCTCGCCCCAACGACGAATGGCGTGATGTCAATATCTTCGAGCAGCACAAGCTTTATCCCAGGGTAAATGTTGTCCCCTATGTCAATGAGGATGATATCGAGAAACTTAATTATCAAGAATCTCCTCATTTCGTATCTCTTAGCGGTATGTGGAAAATGCGTTCCTCCTACGAATATCAGGATATCGCCGAAGAGGTTGAAAACAAGGAGTTTTCTGTCGAGGGATGGAAGGATGTGAATGTACCTTCGCTCGACTATAATGTAAATTCTTCGGTTATAACAAACGCCCTTTCCATATCGAAGAAGGAAAACACTACTTTGACTTTCTACAAAGAATTTGACGTGCCGGCAGTTTGGGAGGATTACAACGCCATCCTGCAATTCCAGGCACGCTCGGCCTATTATGTATGGGTCAACCATCAATATGTCGGATATAGTGAAGACTCTCGCGACTATAGCGAATTTGACATTTCAAAATATCTCAAGTACGGTCAAAAGAATTTTGTAGTCATTCAGGTAATCAGCACTTCCGACGGTAGCCTCCTCGAAGCCAACTACAGCCGCTCTTTTGTCGGCATCACCAGCGATGTGTCGGTGGTCCTCAAACCCCACGTCAATATCTACGATTTTAAAATCACATCACAATACGACAATTTCTCCGGCCGTTTTGATTTCGATTTGAGAGCTCAGGTTGAGAATAAAAAGAAAAAGGGCAAATTTTATGTCGAAGTCGAAATCTGGGGACCTAAAGGCGAAGAAATCGAAAAGATGGGAAAATGGATTGTCTTCGACAAGCGTTCGGAACTCCCGTGTTCCATCGGACGTGAATTCTACGGTCTCAGTCCTTGGTCGGTCGAAAATCCGGCACTCTACACTGCTGTGGTCAGAGTCCGTGACGAGGAAATGCAACTCATCGAGTCTGTAGGCACTCGCTTCGGCTTCCGCACCGTCGAGGTGTCCGATGGCCTCCTTAAGGTCAACGGTACTCCCGTACTTCTAAAAGGTGTCGTCTATGCCGATGCCAATCTAAAAGCCGCATGCAACTCGAAGAGGATATGCGTATGATGAAATTAAACAACATCAATGCCATACGTACATCCTATTATTCTCCGGCCTCGCCACTCTTCTACGAATTGTGCGACAAATACGGCTTCTATGTATTCTGTGATGCCAATATTCAGCCCTTCTCGCAGAAAAGCAAAGCTGTTGCAACCGACGTAACATATAGCGATCTCTTTGTCGCCCGCGTGCAGGACATGTACGACCGCTATAAAAACCACCCATCCATCATTGCCTGGTCTTTGGGTACATCTTCCGACAATGGCATCTGTATGGAAAATGCCTATAAGGCTCTCAAACAAAAAGATAAAACTCGCCCAGTCGTTTTCGGTGGCGCGCAATATGGCGACAATACCGATATTATCGCACTCAAGGATGTCAACATCGACATTCTCAAACAGTTCCTTGTCAAGCAGCATACGCGCCCATTGGTGCTCCTCGAATTTGGTGAAACACGCGGCAATACCTTTGGCGGATATTCCGATATCTGGCAGCTTATCCGCGAGGAACCTCAGCTGCAGGGCGGATTTGTGGCCCGTTGGAACCCTGTGGCTGTTTGGAACGATGGCCGCGAAGCCATGCTCCCCTCGCTTGTCGACGACAATATGGTAGCGGTCCCTTACATGACTGAATTGAAAAACCTCTATCGTAATTTCGATGTCAATCTTATCAGCATCAGTCAAGATGCCGGTGAGTTCTCGGTGGCAAACCGTTGCGACAACCTGAAACTCTCCGATTGGATTTTGGAGTACACCATCTGTTCAAACCTCAAAAACAGCATTATCGAAGGTGAAGTCCGCATGGACTTAAGCCCTGGTGAAGTAAAGAATTTTAAACTCAAAATACCCAAACTCACCCTCTATGCCGGCGAGGAATTGTTTATACGGTTCACAGTCAAGCACCGCGCCGACAAAAACCTTGTTCACAAGGGTGCTGAAATGGAAATGTTCGAGTTTCTCATCCCCATGGAGGACGTGGCAAAACAATCTCTTCCGGAATATGGCCGCACTCCGCTTAATGTAGTCCATTCGGGTAAGGAAGACGGCACCAGTCGCGGTACTCTATCTGTCTCGAATGGCAATGCGCAGATTCTATTCGATTTCGACAAGGGTACTATCGCATCCTACAAGTTCAGAGGTGTCGATATGATCGACAAACCCCTCCGTCTCACAGTCTTCCGCGAGCCTACTTCCAACGACAGTATCGACAAAAACGGTCTCGTTAGTTGGAAAGACAACGCTTCGCTCATTCGCGAGGTCGTTGACGCCAACTACCATAGTATCGACGAATATACTGTTGCTGTCGATTTTATGTCGCGCTATTCCAACAGTGCAGGTGCAACCATGATGGATGTCAAGCAAACCGTTGTCGTCCTTCATTCCGGTGATGTGCTTATGGAGAACGAAATCATTGTATCCGACCACTTGCGCCAAATGCCTCGTCTTGGACTTCAAACCATTGTTGGTCAGTCCCTCGATACCGTTTCTTGGTATGGTCTCAATATCGAAAGTTATCCCGACCGTCGCAATGGAGCCATCACTGTGGTCAACAAACTTCCTCTCGACGAAGTCTCCTTCAACTACAACCCCAAGCAGTCTGCCGGAAACCGCTGTGATGTCCGTTGGGTTTCTTTCACCAACGATAAAATGGGCCTTTTTGTCGACATGATTGACGACTGTTTCAATTTCAGTGTCTATCCGGCCGACGAACGCATTGCCTATTTCGACTACGGACATGCCGGTGTGGGTAGTACTGTTGCCGGATTGCCCATCAGCAATGGCACCATGCTGCGTAAACGCAACTATAAGTTTACCCTCCATCTTTGTGCCTACGATATCTACGACTACGAACCTCATGATTTCCGTCGCATTCAATTCCCCGAAACCGAATCTTCGGTTCTCCCGGTACCCACTATTGCTGGCGACAAAGACCGCTTCGACGGACCTATGAAAGTTACCCTTGCTTGCGCTACACCCAAGGCATCTATCCATTATACTCTCGACGGTTCTATCCCTACCGAAAAATCACCCCTCTACACCAAGCCATTCACCATCGAAGGCACTACCGTTGTTACAGCCCGCTCATTCAAGAAGAATTGTACACCTTCCTTCACGGCTACCCAACGTTTCAGTTTCGATTACATCACCGCTGTATCGTACCAAAACGCACCGAATACTCCCTACAATCAAAAGGCTGATAAGGTTCTTTTCGATGGACAGGATGCCAGCGTTGTTGATCTTTCCAGTGGTTGGCTCGGCTTCTCCGGATCGAATGTTGTGGCTACTTTCGAACTCTCTAAGACTATCGAGTTGGGTACTGTCGAGTTACGTTTCGCGCATGTACCTGAGGCTTGGGTGTTTGCACCTTCGGCAGTCGATATCTACATCTCTTCCGATGGGGAGAATTTCAACCTTGCCTCCTCTGCAGTTATAACCTATGATCCTTCTTCAAGGGAAATGAATGCAACTCAGGTGGTTCCGATTACCGTCGATGTCAACAAAAAGAATGTTTCCTCCGTGAAGGTTGTTGCCCGAAACATCGGTCGCATTCCTGTTTGGCATAAAGCCAAAGGCTTGAAGCCATGGATTATGATGGACGAAGTACGGCTTAACGAACGTTAGCAGTATATGCACAGCCGCACATTGCCCATAGTAGGCGAGGAGGGACTCGCTAAATTACAGGCTGCCCATGTCTTGGTCGTTGGTTTGGGCGGCGTAGGAGGCTACGCGGCTGAAATGCTTTGCCGTGCAGGTGTTGGCAAGCTGACCCTTGTTGATGGTGATGTTGTGTCACAATCCAATCTCAACCGACAACTCATTGCCACTCAGACTTCTTTGGATAAGCCCAAGGCTTTGTGTTTCGCACAACGTTTTCGTGATATCAACCCCGACGTCGAAGTGGTTCCCATTGTCGAATTTTTGCGTGATGAGCGCATGATTCAACTTCTCGACAATGATTACAGTTTTGTGGTCGACGCAATCGACTCACTTTCCCCCAAGGTGTTCCTTCTTTACCATGCTCACGCACGCTCCTTGCCGGTGGTAAGCTCTATGGGAAGCGCAGGTAAAATCGACCCTACTAAGATTCTTGTCGACGATATCAGCAAATCGTTCAACTGCCCTTTGGCGGCGCATGTCCGCAAACGTCTCCACCGCATGGGTGTATATTCTGGTATTCATGCTGTATTTTCATCCGAAAAATCTTTGCAGCCTGAGGGGCAGCCAGCTTGTGGAGCCGCTGTTAGAGGTACAATCTCGTACATACCGGCTGTGTTTGGTTGTGCCTGTGCCTCAGTTGTAATCCGTAATATTGCAAATATATAATCTATTGATGAAAACTACCTTTAAAATAATCGTTGCTATTTTCATTTTTTCGGCATTTTGCTCATGCGATGTCGAGTTTTCACCCAACGCGCAGTGGCAAGATGTCCCGGTGGTTTACTGCCTCCTCGACCAGGATGAGGATACTACTTGGGCTAGAGTCGAAAAATGCTTCCTCGGAAAGGACGACATGTCCAATTATACGCAAATCCTCGATTCGCTATACTACCCCGAAGGATCCCTTTCTGTTCAGCTTTGTGAATGGAATGCTGTGCGCGGCGACCACAACGCTCTTTCCCCTTATGGCAATGAGCCCCGTCGCATTATGGAACTTTCTGGCGACTGGTTTGAAAACAAGCAGTCCGGTTCCTTTACTTCGCCAAGACAATATCTTTTCTATTATCCAAATCCTAACCTCGATACGGCATGCGTCTATCAGATCCGTGTTTCGAAAGTCACCGATACAGGCAATGTTCTGCTCGCATCTGCATACACATCTTTAGTTGGAACCGATTCGGTTACCTATTCTTCTCACCTCCATGTGGGCAACGGCAATTATTTCCGCTTCATGAGCGGCAAATGCGATATCCGTTGGCGTAGTTTTGCGCGTGCCCGTTATTATCAGCCTATGGTTCGCTATTTCTATCTTGTCAATGGCGAGTACCGCTATGTCGATATACCCTGTCCAGAGTTGCGTACAACCAATTACGACCTTAATCGCCAAGTTTCCTTGAACGAAGGTACTTTCCTTGCCAATATGTATGGGGCCTTGGTTGATGATACCTCCGCAAAAGGTTTCGCCGATAGCGTTCATGTTTACATGAGAGCCTGCAACGAAGACCTGAATGCATATCTCAATTCCAATTCGGGCGACCAGACGGGCAATGGTCATATATATACAAACATCGACGGCGGTCTGGGCATATTCGGAGCCCGCCGCACACTTCTCTATAAGGCTATGAGGGCTGATACTGCTGTCACAAGCTCGCATCTCCATTACAAACTCAAAGAGCTCGGCATAGGGTTCGAAAAATAGCCTGTAAGCACAGTTTCCCATGCCTGGCGCACCATCAACTATAGGGCGCACAATCCATTTGTACTGAAGAGTGTATCTTGATGCTTTAGTATGCAGAATGATGAAAAAAAGTGCTCTGAGAATTTTATCAGACACACCGTGTAACTTTTTTTTGTCAATCCATTAATTGTGTGTATCTTTGTATTTAATTAAAAAAAAAGATATTATTGAGTAATAATAATTTAACTGTTTAAAATGAATATTTCTAAGGAAAAAGTTGACGAATTGAACGTCTGTATTAAAATCGACGTTGAGGAGAATGATTATGCTGAGCGCGTTAAAAAACAATTGAAAGACTATCAGCGTAGAGCAAGTGTACCTGGTTTCCGCAAGGGTATGGCTCCCATGGGCTTGATTGAGCGTATGTACAAAGCAGCTGTCGTTACCGACGAGGTCCAGTCTTTGTTGGGTGAGTCTCTCTACAAATTTATCGAGGATGAAAAAATGGAAATCATCGGATCACCTCTTTCCAACGACGAGAAAACAGGCGAAATCGACTTCGCTAACAATACCTCATATTCTTTCTATTTCGATGCTGCATTGAGCCCTGAGTTCAATATCGATTGGTCTAAAGTTGAAGTTCCCCTCTACCAGGTGAAGGTTGCTGAAAAAGATATCGACAACCAAATCAAAGATATCACCCAACGTTTCGGTAATTTCGAAACCCCGGAAACCATCGAAAAAGGCGACCACGTTTATGGTAAAGTAGTCGAACTCGACGCTGAAGGCAATGTTAAGGAAGGCGGCGTATCCACCTTCGTTTCATTCGATACCGCTACTGCAAAAGATGCTTCATTCTTTGTAGGCAAAAAAGCCCAGGATAAAGTTGTCTTCAATGCTTTCAAGGCTTTCACCGCTACCGAAATCGAGAAGATTTTCCGTCTCGAAACAGCTGCAGCCAAGAAATTCAAATCCGATGTTGAATTGACCGTAAGCGGATGCTCCAGAATCACCCCGCATGAAATCAACCAGGAACTTTTCGCCAAGGTATTCCCCAACGACAACGTAAACGATGAGGCTGAATTCCGCAGCAATGTATCCAAACATATTTCTGAGGCTAACGACGAACAATGCCAAATTCTCTTTGTCAACAAGGTTCGCGAAGCCCTTCTTCAGCAGTTCAATGCCCCGCTTCCTGAAGCCTTCCTCAAAAGATGGATTCTCAGCCGTGGCAACGACAACAATCTGACAGCTGAAAAACTCGAGGCAGAATGGGAAAACTACTACATCCCGTCACTCAAATGGGAGCTTATCTCCGCTCAACTCAATAAAATCCAGTCAATCGAACCCTCTTCAAACGAGGTTATCGACTACATCAAGGATATTTTGCGCAAAAACGACACTCCGATCGAAGGCGAAGAGCAAAATGCAAAAGAAGAGCGTCTCGAACAAGCCGCCCGTTCTATCGCTTCCAACCGCGAGAACGTCAACGGAATCTTTGATAAGATATATGTAAACAAAGCCTTTGCTCTCTTTAACGACCAGGTTAAGCCTGCAGTTGAAAAAGTATCGGCTAAGGATTTTGCTGAAAAATGTAAATGATACAGTAGGGAATCTTATTAAGGCGGGTGCTTCAATCCGCCTTAATCATCTATTCTATCCTCAGTAGCTAGTACCGTTTGCTTCTTTTGGTAGCCTTACACCCTCGTGAAACAGCCTATGTTGGTTGGTTGGTGTGCTATACAATTGATATCTTGTATGTTTGGTTATTTACCTGCATCATGACAAACGGTTTGGAAAGACTCCCTTTTCTGTGCATTCATTCTTTATTTATATCAAAAGTGCGGCGGATGTTTTCCGCTGCACTTTTTGTATATCAATGAAAAGGATTTTTTTTCTTCTACGCCAGAAGCATATTCACTCCACGTTGAATTGAACCTGACTTAAAATAATTCGTCAAGTTCAAGCCAGCGGAGTTCTTTTTCGTCAAGTATTTCTATCAGTTCTCCGATTCGGACCGAGAGACGGGCAATCTCATCTCCTGATACGTTACCCTCGCTCAATGTTTTTTCGATTGAAACCTTCTCGGCAGTAAGTGTTTCTATTTCGGCTGAGAGACTTTCGTATTCTTTCTGCTGTTTATATGTGGGTTTGGCTGCTTTTTCGGTTTTGGGCCGTGCAGTTTCCTTTTTCTTTTCCTGTTTCTGCTCGATTCGCTTGTTGCGCATGGCCTCTTCTCGGTATGCGCTGTAGCTGCTGTGGTAATCTTTTATCTTCCCGTCGCCTTCAAATACAAATATGTGGTCAACAATGTTGTCCATGAAGCTTCTGTCATGCGAAACAATTATTACACACCCTTTGTATGTTATGAGGAATTTTTCCAATATTTCCAGCGTGTGTATGTCGAGGTCGTTTGTGGGCTCGTCGAGTATCAGGAAATTCGGGTTCTTCATCAGCACCTTGAGCAGATATAGCCTGCGGCGTTCGCCTCCGCTCAGGTTTTTGAAATAGTTGTATTGCGTGGTGTCCTCAAATCCGAAGTGGGAGAGGAATTGGTGCGCCGACAACTCTTTTCCGTTGTCAAGTGTTATGTGTTCGGCTGTTTCCTTGATAATGTCTATCACACGCATTTCGTCTTTGGCTGTCATGCCATCCTGCGAATAGTAGCCGAACTGTATTGTCTGTCCTACAATTATTTTCCCTGCATCGGGGCGTATGCTTTCGGTGATGAGTTTCAGGAATGTCGATTTGCCGATTCCATTGGCTCCGACAATGCCTATTTTCTCGCCCTTTTTGAATGTGTACGAGAAATCGTCTATCATCTTCCTGCCGTCAAAACTCTTGCTTACATTGTACATCTCAAGTATTTTGCCGCCGATACGCTCGGTTTTTACAGTTAGTTGAACCTCTCGCTCGGTTGTGCGGGTGTGTGCCTTTTCTTCCAGCTCGTAAAACGCGTCAATGCGGGCCTGTGCTTTTGTGCCGCGTGCCTGGGGCATGCGACGCATCCATTCTAACTCTGTTTTGTATAGGCTTTTTGCTTTCTCGATTTCTATACGTTCGTTATGCTCGCGCTCGGCTTTCTTGCGTTTGTAGTAGTCGAAATTTCCGTTGTAATGGTAGATGTTCCCGTTGCTCAATTCGATGATATTGTCGCAAACCCTGTCCAGGAAATACCTGTCATGGGTTACCAGCAGGATCGATAGTTTCTGGCGCGACAGATAATCCTCAAGCCATTCAATCATTTCGTAATCCAGATGGTTTGTCGGCTCGTCAAGTATTATCAGGTCTGACTGGTCAATCAATATGCGGGAAAGCGCCACTTTCTTTTGTTCTCCACCGCTCAATACTTCCATCGGACGGTCCAATAGACTGTCAATTTTCAATCGACTCAGGATTTCCGCTATCCTTTGTTCGAAGTCCCATACTTCTTCGGTGTCGTACCGTTCTGCGGAATATACAAAATCGCGGACAATTTGCCCTGAGGGAATGTCCGGCTGCTGTGGCAGATATGCTATTTTGATGTTGTTTCTGAACGTTATCTTTCCGGAGTCTTGCAGACATTTGCCGGTCAGGATGTTCAGCAGTGTGGTTTTCCCTGTACCATTGCGTGCTATCAGACCGGTTTTTTGGCCTGCATTGATGCCAAACGATATGTCTTCAAACAATTCCTTCTCTCCGAAGGTCTTCGATAAATGCTCTATTGTTAGTAACGCTTCTGCCATAGTCTCAATATCCGTATTTCTCTTTCCAACGTTGTTGTAAGCTGCGTCGGGTCTCTTCTTCTCGTGCGTTGTTGCCTGGCTCGTACAGCTTCACTCCTTTCAGCATATCGGGCAAATACTCCTGGTCTACATGGTTGCCTTCGTAGTTGTGTGCATAGAGGTACCCCTCATGGTAACCGAGCTCTTTCATCAGTCCTGTTGGGGCGTTGCGAATGTGTAATGGTACTGGCTGGTCCCCGGTCTTCTTCACAAGTTCCATCGCATTGTTTATGGCCATGTATGTAGAGTTGCTTTTGGCCGAGCAGGCCAGATATACTGCACATTGCGACAAATTGATGCGGCATTCAGGATAACCAATCTTGTGTACGGCATCGTAACAGGCGTTGGCAAGCAGCAAGGCGTTGGGATTGGCGTTTCCAATGTCTTCACTGGCAAAGATAAGCATTCTTCTTGCGATAAATAGCGGATCTTCACCCCCGGCTATCATACGGGCCAGCCAATAAACTGTGGCGTTGGGGTCGCTTCCTCGCATCGATTTGATGAATGCGGAAATGATGTTGTAGTGGGTGTCGCCTTGTTTGTCGTAGAATACAAGGTTCTGCTGTATTACCGATAAGGCACTCTCGTTGTCTATTGTCACCGGTCGTGCCGAAGTCTTGTTCACAATCAGCTCGATTGCATTGAGCAGTTTGCGGGCGTCACCACCGCTGATGCGCATCAACGCTTCGCTCTCCCGTATTTCCAAATCGGTTCCGTTCTGCTTGTAGTAAGCCACTGCGCGCCCTATCAGTTGTGCCATCTCTTCCTTTCCGAAAGCATTCAGTACATATACCTGGCATCTCGATAGCAATGCCGAGATTACCTCGAACGAGGGATTCTCTGTGGTTGCACCAATGAGGGTGATGATGCCTCGCTCGACTGCACCAAGCAGCGAATCTTGTTGGGCCTTGTTGAATCGGTGGATTTCGTCTATAAACAATACAGCACCATCTTCCTGCTCGGCTTGCGACAGCACGTCGCGAACATCCTTTACTCCGCTGTTTATGGCGCTCAACGTGTGGAATGGCCTCGATAAGGTGTTGGCAATAACCATGGCAAGGGTTGTCTTGCCGATACCCGGCGGCCCCCACAGTATCATCGACGGTATTTTCCCGCTTTCTATCAATGTACGCAAAACAGCACCTGGTCCTATCAGATGCTGTTGCCCTATATAATTGTTAATGTCTGTCGGTCGGAGTATTTCGGCTAATGGGGTCATACTATTAACATCGAATCTCCATACGTTCCGAAACGGTACTTTTCTTTCATTGCTATCTGGTAAGCATTCTTTATCAGTTCGGGACCTCCGAAGGTGCATACCATAATGAAAAGAGATGAAAGTGATGGGTGGAAATTGGTGACCATCATGTCCGCTATCGAGAAATCGTATGGGGGGAATATGAACTTATTCGACCATCCGTCATATGGCTGAATCTTGCCGGGTATTGTGACGGCAGTTTCCAATGCTTTCATGCTGGTGGTTCCGATACAGCATATCTTTTTGCCGTTTCGTTTGGCCTCATTCACAATGTCGCATGTCTCTTCGTCAATATGCATCTCCTCAGCATCCATGCGATGCTTGAACAAGTCTTCCACTTCAATGGGTTTGAAGTTGCCCATGCCGGCGTGAAGGGTGATGTTGGTCCACTTCACATCTTTTATCTCCAAACGTTTCAGCAGCTCTCGGCTGAAATGAAGTCCGGCTGTTGGAGCGGCCACCGCACCTTCCATTGTTGCGTACAAGGTTTGGTAACGTTCGTTGTCGTCTTTCTCCACGTTGCGAATCTTCAGCAACGACTCGGGCAAAGGAGGTTGCCCCATCGACTTGATGGTGGCAATAAATTCCTCGTGCGATCCGTCATATAGAAAACGTACGGTTCTGCCTCGGGATGTGGTGTTGTCGATTACCTCTGCAACCAACGCCTCGTTGTTTCCGAAATACAATTTATTTCCTATTCTGATCTTGCGGGCAGGGTCCACTATTACATCCCACAAATGGGTCTCTTCGTTCAACTCACGCAATAGGGTGACGGTGATTTTCGCACCAGTCTTCTCTTTTTCTCCATACAGTAACGCAGGAAACACCCGAGTGTTGTTTGCTACGATTACATCGTCGGTATCAACGTAGTCTATTAACTCTTTGAATAGCTTGTGCTCTATCTCTCCCGTGTCTTTGTGTACTACCATCATGCGCGACTCGTCTCTGTGTCGAGTGGGACGCAATGCCACCAAATCTTTCGGGTACGATTCTTTCGTGTTGAGATAATCAAAATAAGATAATTTCATAAGTATTTCTTTGCTCTATGGCACTATGTTTTGTGTTGTTTACTCGGTTGTAACGTAAATGATTGAATTTTATTTTAAGCTGTGTTCTATAAATTAATTTTGTGTGGTTTTTTCTTCTTTTCGCCATCTCTAAAATCGGGTTACTGCCGTTCTTCCGAAGCATGATTTACCTACAATATGGCAAAACAACAGCAACTGTGTAGTTGCGGAACACTACACAGTGGTACCTTAACGTAAGAATGGAAATGCGAAGGATTATGGCAACTGTTCGGTGTTTGCCAGGAGTGTGCTCAGTTGCTCGATGGTATACGCTTGCGTGATGTCATAGTCTCCGACACGGGTCCTTCTCAGTGCCGATAGAAATGCACCGCTGTTCAATGCTGTCCCCATGTCGCGTGCAAGACTTCTTATATAAGTCCCTTTGCCGCATCTGACTGAAAAATCAACAAGTGGCAAGCCGTCAGGAACACGGCCTTGAGGGGCTTGGTATAAGTCTTTTTTACTGCCATCCGATACTTTTGCACCATGAGCAGTCTCAATGTTTACCGGATTGTCGATTGAAGCATCTGATATACGGTAGTTGCTTACATCGAAAACGTCAATACGTACCATTTTCGATTTTGCACTTACCTCTTGCTCCTCTTTTCTGGCATATTCATAGGCACGTTGACCATCAATCTTTACTGCACTGAATAGGGGAGGGGTCTGCTCAATGGTTCCAATAAACAGCTTGCTTTGTGCTGTTACCTGTTCCATGGTGATATGTGATGATTCGTAGTGGCAGTCAATTTGCTGCTCTAAGTCATAGCATGGCGTGGTGGCCCCGAATACCATTGTCCCGACATACTCCTTATCGCCGCTTTGCAGTGCCTCAATCTGTTTCGTGGCCTTGCCTATGCATACAAGCAGCAGTCCCGATGCCAACGGGTCTAAAGTACCGGCATGACCTATTTTTATTTTCTTGAGGCCATATTGGTTCCGTATAATCGATTTGATTTTATTGACAACTTGGAACGATGTCCATTGGCGGGGTTTGTCAATGGGTATGATGATTCCGGCTTGGAGCGTTTCTGCAGTCATTGCGGTCGGTTGTTTTTGCCGAATGAGATAACTTTATGCCATTACAATTGCGATGACGCCTAATACGGCGCAGTAAATGGCAAACCAGACAAGTTTTCCTTTCTTCACAATATTCAGCATCCATTTGCATGCAATGCATCCGCTTACAAATGCTGCAACAAATCCGATGGCTATTACGAATGCCGGTATTGAGTCGGCTGTTGTTGCAACAGTTTCGGCGGCAGGAGATAAGAGCTCCTTTATACTAAGCAATGCCTCGCCCAATATCGGGGGGATCACCATCAGGAATGAAAATTGAGCCATCTTCTCTTTCTTGTTACCCAAAATGAGACCTGTGGCTATAGTGCTTCCCGAACGCGACAGACCAGGCAATACTGCTACCGCCTGTGCCAATCCAATGATGAATGCGTGAAATGGAGATATGTTCTCGCGAATACGGGGCTTTGCGTAATACGAAAATGTCAGCAGCGAAGCTGTCACCAGCAGACAGATGCCAACAACCAGCAATCCACTTCCGAATATTTCTTCCACGGTGTCTTTGAAGAATAGTCCGACAACCAATATCGGTATCATCGAGATGAGTATGTTGCAGACATATCGGGTACCCTCGTTCCATTTGAATGCGAAAAGGTCTTTGAAAAGCCAGATGATTTCCTTTCTCAGTATCAAACAAGTGCTGAGAACTGTGGCAACATGTACGGCAACAGTGAAACTGAGATTTTCTTCACCGGAAAGGCCTATGAGGTTCCCTCCGATGGTTAAATGCCCGCTACTGCTTACTGGCAAGTATTCGGTTAATCCTTGTAGCAATCCAAGGAGCAGCGCTTCAAACCATTCCATTGTTATTCGGATTTATTTGAGCGGGGTTTTAACATAATGGCTACGATTTCGATGATGAATCCCAATACGATGAATATCGGGGCTGCATACATGCGGCGACCATCGAACATGGCCTCGTTGAATACTGTGGGGTCATCCGAACCTCCTCCCGAAAGCAGTACATATCCCAATATTAGGAATACGATGCCAACGGCCATTAAAATATAGTTTATTCTGTTGAATACGAATTCAGTCTTATTGTTTTTATCTTCCATGATGATTATATTTTCTTTTCAATGCGATTGAGTGCCAATGCGGTCGATAACCAGGAAATCAACATGCCGGCCAGCAGCAATACGAATCCGATGGTACCGTACCATATAAAGTGTTCGGCAGTAAGTAGATTTAGTCCAAATTGATTGTCAAAAACCCATACGATGACAAGGATTAGAATGTCAGCAACGAGTCCGCCTAACAGTCCATACAGTATGCTGCGTTTGATGAAAGGACGTGTGATAAAGCCCCGTTTTGCACCTACAAGTTTCATGGTTCTAATGGTGTCTTGGCGTGCATAAAGGGCTATGCGGATTGTGCTGTGTATTAGCATGGTGCAGATGATGAGCAACAAGGCAATGAATACAATCATAATCCAGGTCATTTTGGTGAAGACATCTGTCAACTCGTTTACAACGGTCTCTTGATATTCTACATCAGATACAATGGATTTTGCCTTCATAGTCGAGGTGAATTCCTGTAGGATATGGGTTGAATTCGAAGGGATGATGTCTGCCTTGAAATTTACCATCAACGACGGGTACAGGGGGTTGTATCCGATAAATCCAATGAAGTCTTCTCCTAATTCGTTTGTGAAAATTTGTGCCGCATCTTCTTTTGTTATGTAGTCCACATGCTTCACATACGAATATTGCAGTATCTCTTTTTGCAGTGCGACGGCAGCGCTGTCGCTGGTTTCGGGGATAAGGTTGACTTGGTAGGTTATCTGCTCTTGTACGTTGTGGGTCATTCTGTATGAATGGTACTCAACAATCATCAGCAATCCCAATACCAATAAAACCAATGATATACTGATTATGGTTGAACTGTTATCTCCCCACAAATGTATTTTATTCCGTTTGGTCATCAGTCAAAAAGATTACAAATTAATTTGCCAACATGACGGGCATTACCAACATCAGCAAGCTGTCTTTAGGTTCTCCTTCTTGTTCTTCGTTTGGTTGGGGGAGAAGTATTCCTGCCCGGCTTGGGGTCGAGAGCTCCATGACAATTTCTTCTGTTTCGAGATTGTTTACCATCTCGGTCAAGAAGTTGGCGTTGAAACCGATGCGGATGGGTTCTCCCTCGTATTGGCAGGGTACCTTGTCAGTACCGTGGTTTGCAACTACATCGTTTTCGGCAATGAGGGTGATTTCGGTTTTGTCGATATTCAGGCAGATTTGACGGGTTGCCTCGTTGGCGAAGATTTTCACGCGACGCAGCGCTCCAAGAAACGAAAGACGGTCGATGGTCATTCTGTTGGGGTTCTCCTTCGGTATGGCAGCCTCGTAGTTGGGGTAGCGGCCGTCAATCAAGCGGCAGATAACGTGGAAATTGTCGAAAGTGAGGAAGATGTTTGTCTTGTTATAGTCTAACTTCACAAGAGAGTCCTCTTTGCGAGACAGAAGCATGTTCTTTACTATCGAGATGGGTTTCTTGGGAAGGATGAAGCTGGCGGGGTCGTCTGCTTTTACATCTAATCTGCGGTAACGTACCAATTTGTGTGCGTCAGTTGCCACAAATGTGGTGTGTTCGGGTGTGATGTCGCACAAGATTCCGGTCATTTGCGGGCGGGTGTCGTCTGTGCTGGCGGCAAAAATGGTCTTGTCCAATGCATACAACAATCCGTCTGACGGTATTTCAATGCTGGTAGTATCGCTGGCAACCGGTGTGGCAGGGAAGGTGTCGGCATCCATTCGGCTCATGTGGAATACGCCTTCTCCCGAGCGGATTTCAATACTTGTGCGCGATTTGTCAACATCCATGGTCAGTGGCGCATCACTCAGGTTCTTCAAAATGTCAAGCAATATGCGTGCAGGTACGGCCACTTCATTATTGCCGTCCGACAGATTGCTTTCGACTTCTATCTTCGAAATCAGGGTTGTTTGAAGGTCGGTTGCCTTGATGGTGAGCAGTCCGTTGTCCAAATGCAAGTGAAAGCAATTGATAATCTGAACTGTGTTGTTTCCCGTTAATACTCCTCCTACAAGCTGAAGGTGCTTTAGGAGATTCTGGCTGTTGACAATAAATTTCATATCGGTATTTTTTATTTTATTACTCTTATTATTTAAAGGTGGGTTCTATAAATTGCTTTCGTGCGTTTTTGTTCTTTTTTCGAGCAGATTTCCGTGCGGAACGATTGCGCAATGCGGTGCATTGTAATCGATTGACAATCAGAAAGATACCGAAACAAGGACAAAGGCGCTGAAAAACTTGGACTCACACATGTTGACGATTAATTTTAAAAATGTGGAATTTATAGAACCCACATAAAATGTGAGTGCAAAAATAAGATATTAATTTCATTAAATAACTGCTCGCTTGATTTTTTTTATTAACAAATGTTGAAAGCGACTCCATTAGTCTTCCAGTTTCAGCGACGTGAACACTGCCTCCGGAACATCTCTGTCGGTGTATGTGCGGTTGCAGTAGCTCTTTGCAAAGTTTTCTTCAAGATAGATGGTTCCGCTGATTGTTTCCCTGTTTTTAAGTTGGTAATTGGCTTGATATATGACCAATACGTTGTCAAATGTCTCTCCTGATGTCGTGAATTCTCCTCCGATGTTTTCAGGATATTCCAAGTCTACCAAATAACCTAAATCCTGGTAGCTTGTACAGATTTCGTATCCGATGACAGTGCCTTTGAAACTGAAGTCTTCTACGTTTTCACACGAAGACAAGGCAAGGGTCGCAATCACGGAGAGTATTGTGCTGATTTTTTTCATCTTGCATTATTGTTTTTGATGATGGATAATGGGTATTGCTGACGATGGGCTGTATCTGTTTTTACACGCTTACATTATGCTCCCGCAAGGCCTCGTTGAGCGAGGTCTTCTTGTCGGTCGACTCTTTCCGCTTGCCGATGATTAGCGCACAGCTTATCTGATAGTTTCCGGCGGGAAATTCCTTGGCGTAACTGCCTGGCACAACAACACTTCTTGCAGGAACTCTGCCTGTATATATGATGGGTTCTTTTTGGGTGACGTCGATGATTTTCGTGCTGGCGGTGATGACGGTGTTTTCGGCATTGGCGCTGAAGGGCATCATCACCGCGGATAATGTGATGATCG
>CALEPD010000052.1 GCA_937910265.1 uncultured Bacteroidales bacterium | reverse complement strand
TACAGTTATTTGAGCCAACGGTTTGGAAGCGTGTCCGAAAAAACAGGTTCGTGGTTCTTTATTCTGTCGCGCTTGTTGGGTTCGGCTATGCGTATGTATCTCGTTGTGTTTGTGTTGTACGAGTTTGTGTTTAAGGATTGGGGTATCCCGTTTTGGTTCCCGGCAGTGGTTTTCATACTGATTATTTTGTTGTATACTTTCCGTGGAGGGCTGAAGACTGTTGTTTGGACCGATATGCTTCAAACAACCTTTTTGCTCTTGAGTGCCATCGTTACGGTCGTTGTTATCATGCGGGAATTGAATCTTTCTCTTCCCGACTTGTTGGGCGAATCGTCACAAAAGGGGTTTACCCGTGTGTTCGAAACTGATGTCACCAACAGCAAGTTCTATCTCAAGCAGATTGTGAGTGGGGCTTTCATAACAATCGCTATGACAGGTTTGGATCAAGATATGATGCAGAAAAATCTGACTTGCCGAAATCTTCGCGATGCACAGCGAAATGTGTTGACATCAAGTTTATTGTATATATTTGTCAACGTAATCTTCCTGACACTCGGTGCAGTGCTTTTGGTATATGCGCAGGATGCATCTTTCCCCTTGCCGGTCGATGCCGCAGGAAATGTTGTCAGCGATAAGATTTTCCCGTCAATAGCATTCCATTTTTCGGACATTACTGCAATCCTGTTTGTTTTGGGAATGGTGTCTGCAGGATATTCAAGTGCCGATGGCACACTTACTGCTCTCACAACAACCTTCTGTTATAATATTTTGAATTTCGGCAGTCGTAAAACTGACGAGGCCCGCAATCTCAGAGACCGTCGTATCGTTCATATCGCTTTTGCATTGCTTTATTTGCTGGTGATTGTGGCTTTTCAACCTTTCCACAATCAGTCATTGATCGATATGCTTTTCGATGTTGCAGGATTCACATATGGACCATTGTTGGGTATGTTTGTTTTCGGCATGTTTACCAAACGGCAGGTAAGGGATTCGTGGGTGCCGCTCGTGGCCATTGTGAGTCCGGTTCTGTGTTACCTCTTGAAGCTGTACGGTCCCATGTTCTTGGGTGGTTATCAATTTGGTTTCGAGATACTGTTGGTAAATGGATTGTTGACTTTTGTTGGACTGTTGGCGTTTTCAAAATCGTCAAAATCTAAAAAGGAGGTTGCTTTATGATGCGTCTGAAAATTTGTGCCACATTTTGTGCTTTAGCGTTTTTGCTGGCATCCTGTGCCAGCTATAATGTCTATTCGGTAAAGTCCAGGCCTAATATGGCTGTGAAAGGAGGATTGATGTATGCTCTACCTCAGACTGATATATGTCTTTCGGTAACATTCCAGAAACGCAATTTCACTCAGGCTCCCTATGCGCAGTTCGCATCCGAAATGCTGGGTATGGATTCGCTCCGTATCGATGAACCATATTCCATCGTGAGTATGTCCTTGTCTGGCGTCAACAAGGCTGATCCTTCACAGTATTACTTCATTTCTCCACGGCGCATATCTGTGAATGTCGACAGTCGCGGATTGCTGCAGTCGGTGGGGATGAATACGCCAGTGTCAAATAGGGCAGGACTTGGCGAGGGCGATTTTTCTTACACTGAACCCAGTGCCGAGCATGCGCCATCATTGTCGCTCAATACATACGACCGTGCCGATACCTTTTATGTAAGAGGCGACCTACCGGGTCATCCATCATTGGTGTCCACGCGCAAGGATGTCCGTAATTTACGTCAACGTGCACAGGCTGCAGCCGACCGTATAGCTGAGCTCCAGGAAAAACGTCAACAGTTGCTCTATGGCGACTACGACGGAAACTATACACCTGAGGCCATTCAGTATCTGGTCGACCGACTTGGTGAGCAGGAATCTGCGCTTTTGAGTCAATTCCTCGGAACAACTGAAACCGAAACGGTCGATTTTTATATTACCCCCAGCTCTGACCGTTCGAAAGTGGCGGAGCAACAAATGCTGGTGTTTTGTTTTTCTCCGACTTTCGGTTTGTACGACACCATTTATCCCGAAGTACCGGATTTGTGCCCGTTTTATTGTACCATAACCAGCGAGGCGAACCTTAAAAAGCCCTCGGGGTTTGTTCGGGCAACAAGCAAGGGGCTTATTGGCAAAAACAACACCACAGTAGGACGTAGCACCTTTAAATATAGGCAATCGGAGGTTGCAAATGTACGCATCGAAGGAGGAAAGTATTCCTTCTCCCGTCAGTTGCCTATTGCTCAATTTGGTCCGATTATCGACCTTCCGAGAGGGCGTTTTAGGGCTGTTTTTGACAGACATACCGGTGATTTGATTTATTTTGAACGATAGAACTTATGAATTTCTTTGTTACGGCTCTTGGTACTGGTGCGGCTGTGCCTGCTTTGGGTAGGCATTGCAGTTCGCATATTCTATCTGTCAATGGTTTCCGCATCCTTTTGGATTGCGGTGAAAGCACACAGGAGCAAATGCGTCGTTATCACCAGAAAATGCAGGCCACTTCATTGATTCTGATTTCTCATTTGCATGGCGATCATGTTTTTGGTCTCCCGGGGTTGTTGTCTTCAATGCATTTGTGCGGCAGAACCGAACCTGTCGATATAGTTTCCCCACCGGGGTTGAAGGATGGTTTGATCCCACTGTTTGAGTATACCGGCAATCATCTGCAATACGAGGTCCGTTATCACGAGCTCGTTTCCGACCACCCGCAGGTGGTGTTTTCTAATGAAAAGTGCGAAGTGAAAGCGTTCCCTTTATGCCATTCTGTTCCAACCTATGGCTATCTTATTGAGGAGAAAAGTCGCAAAACCGAAGTGTCGTATAAATTGGGGAAATATGCATATTGTTGCGATACAGCCTATCTTGAATCTATAATCCCAATCATCGAAGGTGTTGATTTGCTCTGTATGGAAAGTACCTATGCATCCGATTGCAGTGAACAGGCCGCACGGTGGTTGCATTGTACTGCGTCTCAGGCTGCCACAATAGCCGTAAAAGCCAACGTTGGTAAATTGATTCTTACCCATTTCAGTTCTCGCTACAAATCACTTTCAGCCTTGAAGGAAGAGGCGTGTGTTATTTTCCCGAATACCATTTTGGCCGAGGAGGGCGAAAGGGTGTTTGTAAGAATGTAGCATCCTGGCTTTTATAGTATAAAGAATACTGGTACCAGGCCTCGTCAAGATCCGAAATACTGTAGTATTGTCGATGTGTCAATGAGTGAACATGAATCCGAAAAACAAGCGGACACCAAGTGGTATGTCAATCTCTTTCAACGGGGTTACTCGGTTTAGTTTGGCAATCAAATGAACTTTTTCGGTAAGCGCATATTCAATGCCAATGTATGGGTCGATGAGCATAAATGCTTCCTTGTGAAGTGTGATGTCGCTTTCTGGTATCCAGTCGCTTGTGTTTCCTTCAAACATCAGTAGCGAACGAACCGAGCCACCGCCAGCTGTAGCACCGAAAAAGGCGTACCATCTTCCAAATTGCCAACGCCAATTGGCAGTGATTCCGCCCCAACCGGCTTGGATGTAGCTGCCGTTGTCCATGATATTCAGATTCGATGAGAATCCTTCTGTTCCGATACGAAAATGCTTCCCAATGTGAAAATGGATGGCACCCCCTATGCCGGTAGGCATACCTTCGGCTTTATAATTGTTCACAGGAATCGAGCCGCTGAGGTATCCTGTATGTAGCATCATGCCTCCATCGTATTTTATTTGTGCAGTGCATAGTAGTGGGATAAACAGTAGAATTGAGAATGCGATTTTTGTTATTTTCATGGTTAGTCCTATTTTGGTTTTATGTGTAATAGTGTTGTCTTTGAGTTGGTAAAGTGGATCTTCGGGCCAATTACCGAATTATGGTGAGTTTGCAAAGATACAAAATCACTACCACAATGACAAAAAAGCCGTAACGATGTATTGATACCACAAGTCTAAATATAAAAAGCTTTAAAAAATGTGTGTTACGTTTTTTTTTAGTATCTTTGCGAGTTAATGCATGTTTTGTGTCTATTTTAACATGTTGTGTAATAAATAACTATAACTAATCATATTTTCGTAATATTATTAATATGAATTTTTTATCTAAAATTTTCGGAAGTAAATCCCAGAGAGACCTTAAAGTGGTGCAACCTTTTCTAGATGCAGCAACAAAAATATACCCAACAATAAAAGAACTGAGTAACGATGAATTGCGTGCCAAAACTATAGAGTTCAAGGAGCGCATCCGCAAGGAGATTGAAAGTGAGGAGTCGGAGTTGCAGCAGTTGCGCAATCGTATCGAGAACGAATACGACATGCCCATCGAAGAAAAAGAGGGATTGTATAAGCGCATCGAAGTGTTGGAAAAGGATTCGTATGAAAAGACACAAAAGGTGCTTGACAGCATTCTTCCTGAGGCCTTTGCCGTGATAAAGGACACTGCACGCCGTTTCGCCGAAAACGAAGAGGTGGAGGTTACTGCCACCGAGCATGACCGTGATTTGAGTGCCACTCGCGACAGCGTATCCATTCGCGACGACAAGGCCTATTATAAAAACGCCTGGATGGCCGGCGGAAACATGATTAAGTGGGACATGGTCCATTACGATGTCCAGATCATCGGCGGAGCTGTATTGCACAGCGGAAAAATTGCCGAGATGGCCACAGGTGAAGGTAAAACACTGGTCGCAACATTGCCGGTCTATTTGAACGCACTTCCGGGCAAAGGCGTGCATGTTGTAACTGTTAACGATTACCTTGCCAAACGTGACTCTGAATGGATGGGCATGTTGTTCGAATTCCATGGACTGACCGTCGATTGTATCGATAAGCACGAACCCCATAGCGATGCCCGTAAGGCGGCCTACAATGCCGACATTACATATGGTACGAACAACGAGTTCGGCTTCGACTATCTGCGCGACAATATGAGCCGCAACCCCGACGAGTTGGTTCAGCGTAGCCACAACTATGCAATTGTCGACGAGGTTGACTCTGTCTTGATTGACGATGCCCGTACACCTTTAATCATCAGTGGCCCCACAGGAAAGGGTGACGACGAGCAGGAGTTTAACCGCTTTAAGCCCGTTATTGAGACCCTGTACAACAGACAACGTTCGATGGTTACTTTGATTTTGGCCGATGCCAAGAAGGCCATGGCCGAGAAACCCGATCCGAAGCCCGAGGAAGAGGGCGCCAAACTTTTGCTTCGCGCTTATAGAGGTCTTCCTAAGAACAAGGCTTTGATTAAATTCCTCTCTGAGCCCGGCGTCAAGACCATTCTGCAGCGTACCGAGAATTTCTATATGCAGGAGCAGAACAAATACATGCATATCATCGACGATGAACTGTTCTTTGTAATCGACGAGAAAAATCGTAGTGTGGAACTTACCGACAAGGGTATGGAGGAATTGGCCAAGATGGGCGAGGATCCGAAGTTCTACCAATTGCCCGACGTGGGATTCGAAATCGCCGAATTGGAGCACCAGGGTCTCACCCCGCAGGAATTGGCAGCAAAGAAAGAGGAAATCTACAGGAACTATGCCATTCAGAGCGACCGTGTACACACAGTCGACCAATTGCTCAAAGCTTATACACTTTTCGAAAAGGATATCGATTACATCATCACCGAAGACCGTCAGGTTAAGATTGTTGATGAACAAACCGGCCGTGTAATGGAAGGCCGCCGTTGGAGCGATGGCTTGCACCAAGCTGTCGAGGCAAAGGAAAATGCCAAAGTGGAAGCGGCAACACAAACCTATGCCACCATTACATTGCAGAACTATTTCCGTATGTACAAGAAACTTGCCGGTATGACTGGTACTGCTGAAACCGAGGCTGGCGAGTTGTGGAATATTTACAAACTTGATGTGGTTGTCATCCCCACCAACCGTCCCATCGCCCGCGTGGATATGGACGACATGATCTACAAAACCAAACGCGAAAAATTCAAGGCAGTTATCGATGAGGTAGAACGTCTCGTCGGCGAAGGCCGTCCCGTTTTGGTGGGTACAACCTCTGTCGAAACTTCTGAGCTCTTGAGCAAGATGCTCAAAATGAAACACATTCCTCACAATGTGTTAAATGCCAAATTGCATAAAAAAGAAGCCGACATCGTTGCCGAGGCTGGTGAGGCTGGTAAGGTGACCATCGCCACCAATATGGCAGGTCGTGGTACCGACATTAAGCTGCGTCCGGGTGTTCGCGAAGCCGGCGGTTTGGCCATCATCGGTACCGAACGTCATGAGTCACGACGCGTCGACCGTCAGCTCCGTGGTCGTGCCGGCCGTCAAGGTGACCCGGGAAGTTCGCTATTCTTCGTCTCGCTCGAAGACAACCTCATGCGTCTTTTCGGTTCCGAACGTATCGCTCAGGTCATGGACCGCATGGGTCTTCAGGAAGGTGAGGTTATACAGCATTCAATGATTACCAAACAGATTGAACGCTCCCAGAAGAAAGTCGAAGAAAACCACTTCGGTATGCGTAAGCGTTTGCTCGAGTACGACGACGTAATGAACAACCAACGTACCGTTATCTACAACAAACGCCGCAACGCATTGTATGGCGACCGTCTGAGTATCGATATCAGTAACATGTTCTATGACACCTGTGAGATGCTCTATACCGAAGCCGTTGATTCGCATGATTACGAGTCGTTCAAGATGGAAATGATCAAGGTGTTTGCCATGGATATTCCATTCTCCGAGAAGGAATTCTTCAATATGAAACGTACCGAAATTCTCGACAAACTTTACAATATGACCTACAATGCCTACAAGGATCGTATGCAACGCATCGCTGTTGAGGCTTACCCGTTTGTTGAGAACATCCATAACAATACCCACTACATCAATGTTGTTTTCCCGATTACCGATGGCAAGAAGACTTTGAATGCTATTGTACCGGTGAAAAAAGCATACGAAAATAAAGGCCGAGAAGTTGAAATCTCCATCCAGAAAAACATCACATTGGCAATCATCGATGATTTTTGGAAAGACCATTTGCGCGAGCTCGACGATTTGCGTACCAGTGTTCAGAATGCCTCCTACGAGCAGAAGGATCCACTGGTAATCTATAAGTTCGAGTCCTTCAAATTGTTCGAAAAAATGTTGCTGGACATCAACCGTGAGATTACTTCATTCTTAAGCCGTGCTTCGTTGCCTGTTCGTCAAGACGAGCAGTTGAAAGAGGGGAAAATGCCTCAGTCAAGTAGCCGCAACCTTCAAACTTCACGTGAAGACAGCATGGCAGAAGCTGCACATCGTCGTACTGCTCCACAACAGAAAACGCAACCAATACGCGTCGAGAAAAAAGTGGGACGCAATGACCCCTGTCCTTGTGGCAGCGGCTTGAAATATAAGAATTGTCACGGTAAAACCGAAACCGAATAATAACTTTTAACCAAATCCCAACCGATAATGAATGTTGCAGTTGTATTGGCCGGAGGCGTCGGATCCCGCATGGGTGGCGATAAACCAAAGCAATTTATGTCTTTGGAAGGTCGGTGTGTCATCGAACATTCAATTGATGTGTTTGAGCAAAGTCCCGGCATCCACAGTGGCTGGACTTTATGCGCGGTGTGGTAACACGCAATCATTGGAGCAAAGTGCAACGTTTGGTGGAAGGCGGCAGTGAGCGATACATGTCGAGTCTCAATGCAATTGAGGCTTATATCGATTACCCCGACGAAACCAACTTGATCTTTCACGATGCGGCACGTCCGTGGGTCTCATCCGATGTGGTGGACCGTGTGATTGTGGCATTGGAGTCGCACAGTGCTGTGGGGGTTGCAGTTCCAAGCACCGATACGGTGTGGGAGGTTCATCCTGATTTCGGTCATACACTGTCGCGTTTCGTCTCTCGTATTCCTGACCGCCGAATGATGTGGAGGGCGCAAACTCCTCAGGCATTCCGCTTGGCTACCATCAGAGATGCCTACCAAATGGCAATGCAGGACCTTAAGTTTACGGCCACCGACGACTGTGGTGTGGTGAAACGATATGCGCCCAATGTCAAAATTCATGTGGTGGAGGGCGACGAGCGTAACAAGAAAATTACCTTTAGCGAGGATTTGTTATAATACATTCTATTTTTGATTTTTAATGCTTTAATATATAACTGGCATGGAAAAGAAAACTGTATATGTGGGTATGAGTGCGGATATGATACATCCGGGTCACTTGAATATTATTCGTGAAGCGTGTAAATTGGGTTCCGTAACTGTCGGCGTTTTGACCGATGCGGCCATTGCAAGTTACAAACGTCTTCCTTATCTTACCTATGAGCAGCGTGCTGAAATCGTATCGAGTATCAAGGGTGTTGACCGCGTGGTTTCGCAAACAACATTGGATTATGTCCCCAATCTGTTGGAACTTAAACCCGATTATGTTGTTCATGGCGACGATTGGAAAGAGGGTGTTCAGAAGAAAACCCGTCAGCGAATAATCGAAACCATGGCTGTTTGGGGCGGCAAGGTTATAGATGTGCCTTATACTCATGGTGTCTCATCAACGGCGATGAACCAGCGTTTGAAAGAAATCGGTACAACCCCGGAGATACGACTGAAGCGTCTCCGCCGATTAATCGATGCCAAAAAAATAGTCCGTATATTGGAAAGCCATAATGGACTTACTGGTCTTATTGTCGAAAATACAAGTGTCGAAGTCAATGGCATGAAACAGGAGTTCGATGGTATGTGGGCCAGTTCGTTAACCGACTCCACCAGCAAAGGTAAGCCCGATATCGAAGCTGTTGACATCACAACCCGTTTGCACGACCTCAACGATGCATTGGAAGTTACCACCAAGCCTGTTATATTCGATGGCGATACCGGTGGCAAAATCGAGCACTTTGTGTTCACAGTCCGCACCCTTGAGCGTTTGGGTATCTCGGCCGTCATCATTGAGGATAAAGTAGGATTGAAGCAGAATTCATTGTTCGGAACCGATGCTGTTCAGACTCAAGACAGCATCGAAGGATTCTGTGCCAAAATACGTGCAGGCAAGAACGCTCAGATAACCGACGACTTTATGATAATTTCCCGAATCGAAAGTCTCATTGCCGGCAAGCCTGTCGAAGATGCTCTTGAACGTGCCTTTGCTTATGTCGCCGCAGGCACCGACGGCGTGATGATTCACAGCAAGAATAAGGAAGGCTCCGATATCAAGGAGTTCTGCCAACGTTTCCGTGAAAAGAATATCGAAACCCCCATAGTGGCTGTGCCTACAACCTATAACCAAATCACCGAGGATGAGTTGGCATCATGGGGCGTGAATGTTGTTATCTACGCCAACCACATGCTCCGAAGCGCATATCCTGCCATGGTTAATTGCGCCAAAAGCATCTTGATGCACCAACGCAGTTTGGAGGCTTCCGACAGCTATTGCATGCCCATAAAAGAGATATTGACTTTAATACCTGGTACTAAAAAATGATAAGACCTGAGTTCTTTGTTGAAACCTTGCGTGCTGAGGGTGTCTCTTTTTATGCCGGCGTACCTGATTCGCTGTTGAAGAACATCTGTGCTTATATTACTGATAATTTCGACGAAAACCATAATATCATAGCTGCCAACGAAGGCGGTGCTGTAGCATTGGCTGCCGGTTATCATTTGGCAACGGGTAATGTGGGTTGTGTCTACATGCAAAACAGTGGCGAAGGCAATGCCATCAACCCTTTGGCATCGTTGACCGACAAAGAGGTTTACCATATTCCCTTGTTGTTGCTCATTGGCTGGCGCGGCCGGCCGGGTGTTCACGACGAACCCCAGCATGTTAAGCAAGGTAAAGTCACTACAGGTTTGCTGAATACAATGGGAATCAATTATGACGTGCTTTCGAAAGATGAAGAAAAGGCGGCCAAACAGATTCTGAATGCTATGCATGCCATTCGAAGCACGGGTACTCCGTATGCACTTGTAGTTGAAAAGGATACTTTCGATACATATACACTTCAGTCAAAAAAGGATGAAACTTTGTCGCTTTCGCGTGAGCAGGCAATTCAAATGGTGGTCGACAGTTTGTCTGACGACGACATTGTGGTGAGCACTACCGGAATGATAAGCCGCGAATTGTTTGAGTATCGTGAAAGTTTGGGACAAGGTCATGAACGCGACTTCTTGACAGTGGGTTCCATGGGCCATGCCTCGATGATAGCATTGGGCATAGCTTTACAAAATACCCACCGTAGGGTCTATTGTTTCGATGGCGACGGCGCGGCCATCATGCACATGGGCAATATGGCCATCATCGCCAAGCAGGCCCCGAAGAATTTTGTTCATGTTGTTCTCAATAACGGAGCGCACGACTCTGTAGGTGGCCAGCCAACAGTTGGCTTCGATATAAATATTCCGGGCATCGCGCTCGAGTGTGGTTACCGTGATGTCATCTCAATTGACAGCGCCGATGCATTCAAGTCCTTTACCAGTCGTGTGATTGATGGCCCGGTTTTGTTGGAAGTTCGCGTGAAGAAAGGCAACCGCAAGGATTTGGGGCGGCCCACTGCAACGCCTATCCAGAATAAGGAGGCTTTCATGCAGTTTCTTCAGAAAAAATAATGCCGATGGGTCAACAAATTGTTCATGGTGTAGCGTCGCTCGATAGCATCCTGGCTTCTTTGCATGCCAGGAAGGTATTGCTGGTTGTCGACTCTTCGTTTCCATTCCTGAACATTCGCGAAAGTGTATTGGATTCTCTCAGAATGCCCTATGTCATGTTCAATGGCTTTTCTCCCAATCCGCTCTATGAAGATGTCTGCAATGGGGTGTCGTTGTTTCATCAAGAAGGTTGTGACGTCATTGTGGCAGTAGGAGGGGGCAGCTCTATCGATGTGGCAAAATGCATCAAATTGTATTGCCGCATGGATTCCTCTGTGAATTATCTCGAACAGGAATGTTTCGATACTGAAGTACCCTTGGTGGCCATACCTACAACCGCAGGAACGGGAAGCGAGTCGACACGTTTCGCTGTCATATATTACAAGGGCGAAAAACAATCTGTCAATCACCTCAGCATTGTACCGAACTATGCAGTGTTGGACAGCACAGTTTTGTCGACACTACCATCCTATCAGAAGAGATGCACCGTTTTCGATGCATTATGCCAGTCTATCGAGTCGTGGTGGTCGGTGAATGCTACGGAAGAATCGCACCATATTTCGGCAAAAGCGTTGC
>CALEPD010000051.1 GCA_937910265.1 uncultured Bacteroidales bacterium | reverse complement strand
GAGAGTAAACCACATTGTGTAGAAAACGAGATTTTAACCGAATTGCTTGTATCGCCATTTTGACATAGGGAACTTACATATACGTCATAATCGATACCCGGGACGAGGTTGGACAAATGGACACTGGAACTACTTACATCGATTGATTCGCCTTCGCCACGGACAAAGCCATAGACACCATATTCGACATACCATGAGGATGCCGAGCCTGACTCACGCCACACAATGTCCGCCTCGGTGTTGGATACATTCAAAGTATCGAGATGCATCACACGCGGACAATCAGGCATAAGATCGACCGTAATATCATCGATGTAAATATTATTAGTTATATTTGCCGGGCAATACAAAGCGATATGCGAGCCTTGTCCAGCATAAACAGACAACGGGATTTCGATGTGTTCCCACACATTCATTGAACTGACAAAAATCTCTTCGATAGTGTCGAATGTTGTAATATCGTCAGGATCTGACATCACACCAACGAAAAAACGGCCATAGTTGGCATTATTTTTAAATGCATAGAAAGAAAGCTGCAGAGAATTGACAGCATTTTCGAACAACGGCAAAGTAGCCCAAGAGCTAATACTGGTGCTTGCATAGAGCAAGAGCGAATAATCGCCCTCATGAACATTTGCATTAGAAGGATATGGATAGCGTGTAGTTGTGCTTAACGCGTGACGGGTCCAACAGTGCGAAATATCGTTTTCCTGACCAGAACCTGTCGCATCTTCGAATCCATAGAGATAAGGCAATGAGTCGGTAGATATCCTGCTACACTCTGTACGTATAGATATATGAGAAGAATCGCTTTGCATATCGCCGCAATCAGAACGTACATACACATCATATACAGTATTTGGATTTAATCCAGTAATTGTCAACTCCGTATCAGAGGTAACCATCGACATACTATTACCCGGCAAGAATCCCGCGACACCCCAATCAACAATCCAAGAAATAGCATCGCCAAGTTCATGCCAAGAAATATGAGCAGAATTAGTAGAAATTGTATCGGCAACGAGCATGACAGGATTAGAACAACCGATCTGTGGATATTCGAAATGGAAGTAACGATTGGCATCGAACCAGCTATTGGCAGCAAGTGTTGAGGAAGAGCCTGCAGTAAAAGCAGACGCAGAATAGCCATTATCCGCACTATAAGAGATGACTACACCATCGGACGAGTTAACACACATACCACATTGGTGCACAACAGATGGTGCGATGGTAGGAGCTACAGAGTCAAACACCAACTGAATGTTGCCGTTTTCGTACAATTGGACTTGCCAACGAATTAACGCAGAGCTACTAGCAGAGGCATACGTTGAACCGCAATATTCAACAACACGAACCCGATTAGGAGCTGTACCCACCAACTGAGTGCGAATATAATTGCCGGCATTGGCAAACTTACCATCACAACCGAAAGCATTAATTTTGGGGCTATTGGTATTGGAATTGGTAGAACTAAATGGCGTAGAATACGCACCCGTACCCGTTACAACATCCCCCAACCGAAGGTTTCCATCGGTGTTTACAGAATAATTAATGTAGGCATCGGATGCAAATCTAAAAACGAATCCGATGTCCTGTAGAGAAGATGCATAAGAATCACCTGTACCGGTTATTCCTGCAAGCAGATTTGTAGTGTCAGACACATTGATTCATTTGGTTGCATCTGTACCTGTGGTAAAGGTATAATCACCCAAATTTTGCGCTCCAACGGAACCAAAAAGTGACATAAACATTACAACAAACAGAAAATTTAGTTTTTTTGTCATAAATAGTAGTTTATTTGAATTAGATAATTATCAGATAGATTCGGCATGAAAAACGGTACACAAACACATTATTTCACTATGCAAAGATAGTCCAAAATAAACCAAAATAGAACATAAAAAAACTTAAAATGAGCACTATATTATCAATAATAATAATTTGGAGTAATATATGCCACTCAATACCATCAAACCGTACACCAAGCAGATAACAGTCTGAAAAAAAACATTGAAACAAAACTTATCGACAACATCCCATTCAATGACAGGTATATCATATTGAACCATCTTACCCAAGTCGGTTATTCAACCAATGAGACACAGTATCAGAGGACTCGGCATATCATCAAACCATCGCGGACGGGAAGCAGCAGATTTTCGACACGGGGGTCGGAATGTATCAAATCATTGAGTTGGCGCAAATGTATCGAAGTGGCGTCGTTGGAAGAATCGGAAGCGACTTTTCCATACCACAATACATTATCAAAAACCAACCACCCTCCCCTATTCATCTTAGGAAGCAGTGCATGGAAATAGTTTTGGTAATTGAGTTTATCGGCATCAACAAATGCGAAGTCGATATTGTCGGGAAGCTTGGGTATTGCCTTCAATGCTTCGTCGATATACAACCTGACCCGATCTTCGACACCGCCAAGCCGCAAATGACGGAGAATCATCTGCTTGTACTCAACTTCAGCCTCGACGGCATGGAGCACGGCACCTTGCGGCAAGGCCCGTGCGATGGCAATAGTGCTATAAGCGCCAAAAACGCCCAATTCGACAGCCGCACGAGGTTTCGCCATGGCGACAAGCATACTCAAGAGCCTCCCTTGATAAGGGGTGGATGAGATATGCGGCAACGGGGTATGAAGATAGATAGAGCGATACACCTGGTTCTGGGCATCGTCGTGCGGAGTTGTGTGTGCAGCGCAATAGTCGTCGATCATAGACTTCTCAGGATTTCCTCCAATTCGATTTCAGTCTTGACCAGCACCTCGCGGGGCTTGGACCCCGCATAGGGTCCGACAATGCCGGCTGCTTCGAGCTGATCAATGATACGTCCGGCACGGTTGTAACCCAACTTGAGTTTGCGCTGGAGCAACGATGTAGAGCCGAACTGATTTGCCACAACAAGGCGAGCTGCGTCATTGAAGAATTCATCCTTATGTTTGGGGTCAAATTCCTTATTGGGTTCCTCGTTCTCATCGAGATACTCGGGCAACAAGAACCCTTCGGGGTAACCGCGTTGGTCGCAGATGAATTTGCCCACGCGGTCGATTTCCTCGGTTTCGATCAATGCACATTGGAGACGCACCAGATCGCTGCCCGAAAGCGAAATCAACATATCGCCCCTACCTATAAGACGCTGAGCGCCCGTGGTGTCGAGAATGGTTCGGGAGTCGATTGCACTAGCCACCTTGAAAGCTATACGGGCCGGGAAGTTGGCCTTGATGGTACCGGTAATGATATTGGTTGTAGGACGCTGAGTAGCGATGATAAGGTGGATGCCTACTGCACGCGCGAGCTGAGCAAGGCGGCATATGGGCGATTCAATCTCCTTGCCGGCAGTCATAATCAAATCGGCAAACTCGTCGATTACCAATACAATATAGGGAAGGAATCTGTGTCCATTTTCAGGATTCAGACGACGGTTGATGAACTTGGCGTTGTACTCGGTTATTTTGCGCACCTGGGCAGCCCTCAACAAATCGTATCGCTGGTCCATTTCGAGGCAGAGCGAATTGAGTGTGCGTACAACCTTTTTGACATCGGTGATGATGGCCTCATCTGTGTCGGGCATTTTGGCCAGATAGTGGCGCTCGATGGTACTGTAGAGTGACAGTTCGACCATTTTGGGGTCAACCATAACAAACTTCAATTCGGACGGATGTTTCTTGAAGAGCAGAGATGCAATGACAGCATTGAGGCCAACAGATTTACCTGTACCGGTAGCACCGGCCATCAAGAGGTGGGGCATTTTGGCCAAGTCGGTGACGAACGGGTCATTGTTGATGGTTTTGCCGATGGCGATGGGCAACTCCATCTTGCTGTCGCGGAATGCAGGGCTTTCAAGCATGGTTTTCATTGCCACGACATGTGGGGTGGCATTGGGAACTTCGATGCCCACAGTGCCTTTACCCGGTATGGGAGCGATGATACGGATACCCAAAGCGGCAAGGCTGAGGGCAATATCATCTTCCAAAGTCTTTATTTTAGAGATACGAACACCACGGGCAGGCTTGATTTCGTATAGCGTAACCGTAGGGCCCGGAGATGCCGATATGGATTCGATTTCGATGCCGTAATCGCGAAGCGTGGCAACGATGCGGTCTTTGTTTTCAACCAATTCCTCGCGGCTGACCTTTACATTGCGTTGCTCCCAATCCTCAAGCATGTCGGTTGTAGGCATTTGGTAATCCTTGAGGTCCAAGTGCGGGTCATAAAGTTGGTCGATACCAAAATGTACGCGACTGTCGGAATCGTCCATTTGCAACTCCTCGTCGGAAGGTACAATATCGTCGGCCACATTGCTGGACTCGACTATTTCCAACTCGACATCAAAAGCAGGGCTGTTTTTAGGGAAGGTCTCATCCTGCATGTCGACCATATCGGGGTCAGTAATATCGAACTCAACATCAGCCCGAGGCTCAACCTGGTCGGAGGCATCCTTTTGCTGCACACGTTCCACCAAACGGGTAAACTCGTCATCGATGTCGAAGGGAACTGTTTGCTGCTGGTCGTCGCCTGGTGTCCGCAACGATTCGTCGTCATCATCGTGGTCGGTCAAATCCTGCACCAAAGGTTGGTTGACAGGTGTTTTTGCCGCATTATTCGGTGTGATTGGATCGGCGATGTCGGCAACCTCTTTGGGTTGACGTTTCGGGAGAATGGACTTCAGGTCGGGCAAATTGACATCGGGCACAGAGAAACGTATCCGATGCACAAAGATGAGGAAAACAACAGCCACAAAAAGCAAGAGCACAAAAACGCCCCACTTGAGCAGCGGATAAAGCACTGCGGCAAATACAACGCCGATACCGGCAATGTTGTCGAAGTTGGGATTTTCGACCCACCGTTCAGCAATGTAGCCGAAGAATGTTGAAGCCCAGAATATCCAAAACAAAGTAGACCATAGAGTCTTATTCCATGGAAGTATGGCCTTGCCCCAGAGTTTAGAACCGTAAACGAACAGAAGAAACGCCAATCCGATGGAGAAAAAACCAAAAAACCGTTTGACAAAAAAGACTGCCACAGCGCCACCAACAGATCCAAGCCAATTGGAGCCGTAGGTTTCGGGCGACTGTCCCATACCAGTAAAGAAAAACGAGACAATCGAGATTGCCATGAAAAGGGCAAACAGAATGTAGACCGAGCCACGCAAGCGGCGGCCGCGTACACTACGCCACCATTCCACAAAACGAGGCGTGGGCTTGGCTGGCTTCTGGGAACGACTTTTTGATTTTTTTGCCATCAAATTTATATACAAAGATTACAGAAAACTAATGGTTACTCACCCATCATGGCACGGAAGAGCTCCATGGCATCGTTCATTTCGCTCTCGAAAAGGCTCCATTCTTCGCCGGTAGCCTCTTTATAACCTGCGGGCAACAACATATCGACGGGTTTCACCTTACCTTTTACAATGCTGGTGCAGGTATAGGTGTACTCGTGACCTTCGGCATCGGCGACCGAGAAAAGAAGCGGCATGCCTTTGATGCAGACACCGAAAAGCATATTATACTCGGGACCCAATTCGGGGGTGTACCAGAAAACGATGGGTTTGTGCTCACCCTCTTCGGTGTATTGGTGCATGATGCATTTTTTTGCCTCATAGCCACATATTTCTTTGGTTTCACCCTCTACATACTCGATATAAAAATGTCCGGGGTCTTTGTCCTCCAGAAGCAAACTGTCGGCCCAAGTCTTGGTGAATGTGTTGGTGACCAAGAATTTGCCATCGCCCTGATAGGTTTCCAGTTCAACGCCTTGAGAAGCCATGTAAGCAATCAGCTGACTGAAATCCATGGCCTGCATGACCTTGAAACCATCTTGCATGGTGGTACCGGACAACAGTTTGGACTCAAACACCTTCACTTCAACCTGCGACTGCTCCTCGGGGATGTTTACTGCCATCTGGCCGGTGCTTTCGATTTTGTATTGAACGATTCCACGAAATTTATTCTGAGCATTTGCTCCAACCATAAGCAGCATTGCTGCCATAACCAATAAAACTTTTTTCATGATTGTTTATGTATTATTTCAATTAAACAAAAAGGGATGGCAACCACAAGGGTTACGCTTATCGTTTATTAACGGCAATAGCGTTAAAAAATTATTGTATTTTTGCAAAATATTTCACAATGGAAAAATCATCGATGAAGACGCCCAAAGCCTACCTTTTGCTATGCCTTGCCTCAATCTTCTGGGGAGTGAGCTTTATTCTGACCAAAGAACTGTTTTTCAGCGAACCACATCTAACAGTAAGCATACTGATCACCTTCAGGCTACTGATGGCGACAGTCACTCTCATCCCCACTTTGTTACTACTGAAAAAGATTGAGAAAATTGAGCGCGGGGACGTCAAATGGTTTTTGTTGCTTGCCTTCGCCGAACCTTTCGCATACAATCTGTGCGAGACTGGCGGACTTCAGTATGTCGACGGAAGTCTTGCCTCGGTTATCGTTGCCACCATACCGCTTTTCGTGCCATTCGGAATGGCCATAGCCTACCGCGAAAAGATAACGTTGCCCACACTTATCGGTGTTGTGCTATCGTTCATCGGCATATACATCATGCTTTCAGGGAGCCTGAGCACAGACCTCACTCAATCGTACATCGGTGTTGCACTTTTGGCAGGCGCGGTATTCATTGCGGTGCTTTACATGCTGGTGCTTGTGAAAATAGTAAAGCGGTATAAGCCGCTCACCATCACCGCCTACCAAAATCTGCTGGGACTGATATACTATATACCGCTGACTCTTGCCATTGACGGCAGTGAACTGACGGCGCTGTCGTACTCGCCCAAGATGATACTGCTTGTGCTGGCGCTCGGTGTATTCTGCAGCACATTGGCCTACGCATTCAACAACTACGGTGTGAAGCATATCGGAGCCAGCTCGGCATCGATATTCAACAACACCATACCCATATTCACGCTGATTGCCGCCCTCATCATTGGACAAGAGCAATTTGCAATCAACAAAGTCATCGGCGTGGTTGTCGTCATCTGCGGCGTAATCATCGCACAACAAAAACATCGCACAACAAACAATTCAGCATCATGAAGATAGGCGTACTTTCCGACACCCACGGCACCTTACCCGAACAGGTATATTCGTTTTTTGCAGAATGTGATGAAATATGGCATGCGGGCGATGTTGGAGAAAATGTATTGGAAGCGCTGCAGAAATTCAAACCGACCAAAGCGGTGTATGGAAACACCGACGGGTACCCTTTGCGGTACGACACTCATGAAGTGCTCATTTTCCACCGCGAAAACCAGAAGGTTGTATTAACGCATATCGGCGGCTGGCCCGGCCATTACCATTTCAAGATAAAGCAACTGCTTGAGGCCGAAAAACCCGACATATTTGTCTGCGGGCACAGCCACATACTGAAAGTGATGTACGACAAGGAGATGAATCTGCTCCACATCAATCCAGGCGCAGCTGGACGTCAGGGATTTCACCGTGTGTGCACTTTGGTTCGATTTGACCTGAACCCCACTCCGGACAATTTGGAAATCATGGAGTTTGAGAAATAACACCCACGAGAGACGCCTGCGCTATTCGTTTGCGCCGATCTGCGCAAGATTTTCAGCGACCATTTCCTTCAGAAACCGTATGATTGACAAGTCATTCATACTCATTCCGCCGAGGGCCTCCTTCAGTTCCTCCGAATCGATTACATATTGCCCGCTGTCGGTTGTGTAGGTTATCACCATATGTATGTCCTCGTGCTGCGACAACAGCATCACCAAAGTACCAGTCAGATCACCCATAGGAGGCCGGTCCCAATGGTCGTGACGGAACCAGAAAGTCAAACGGGTACCTTTTCCGAGCTGGCTTTCGATATGCATGCCACCACCGCAGTTTTCGGTATTCATCTTAATCAGTGGCAACCCCAACCCAACCTTGCGTGTGGTGCGGGAAGTGGTGTAAGGATCGGTCACCTTGGCCAAAAACTCGGGCGACATACCTTTGCCGTTATCCTCGATGGTGAAACGGAATTCGTTGCGGGAAACAGAATCTTCGATGGTCAAGAAAACATCTTTGGACTGGGCGGCGGTGGAGTTTTCCATCAAATCGTACACATGCATTGACAATTCTTTCATAAAAGCAGTTTTTAGAAGTGCAAAAATACTAAAAAAAACAATAGGGCGTTTCTTTTGCATGAAATTAATTAAAACATCGTTTATTTTATTAATCGCCATTGGCATTTTTTCGTCTTGCCGCGACTATCAAAACGACGTGCGCATTCCCTCATACATACATCTCGACCACATCCGGGTCGTAGACACCCCCAACGCCACTTTATCACCCGACCAGGGATTCTTCTCGTCGGAGATAGATGCCATACAGATAGAGCTTTGGACAGACGGAGCCGACACAACCATGCGATTAGGTACTTACCAGCTGCCCTGCATGATCCCCGTATTGTCCGACAACAACATAACCAAAATGGTGATATACCCCTTCGTGAAACAAAACGGTATTGCCGGCACACGC
The DNA here is from genome assembly GCA_937910265.1 of uncultured Bacteroidales bacterium. Taxonomy (GTDB): domain Bacteria; phylum Bacteroidota; class Bacteroidia; order Bacteroidales; family P3; genus Colimorpha. The sequence continues at coordinate 14,619 of CALEPD010000051.1, read as the reverse complement.
ATATACTACCCCTACTACCAACCCATCACCTTGACCGACATCACCATCAAACCCGACAGCATAACCAATATAGGCACCCAACAAATGATCGACGGCAAGATGCTTTGGACCCTCGACGCCCAATATTATGGAACACCGCCGATGAAAGTCCTGACACAGGAGTTTTTTGAGCCAGGCAGCTACGGATTGATCTTCGACACGTTGATGAGCCGCATGGTCAGCGACGACAATGCCTGCGACGGGCAGGGCTACGGCGTGGTGGAAGTGCCCGCCGACAAAACAGAGCTGTCGTTTTACATTTCAGAACAATTCGAGGTGACCGACCCATCGAAATACCTTTATTTAGAGATTGACTATTGGAGTGACGTCCGCTTGGCCGTTGGCATGGAAAGCGCCTACAACATTGGAGGCAACAACGTCAACCAATACGAACTGACCATGTTCGACAATGAACAATGGACAAAAATGTACATCAACCTGGGCGGCATATGGGCAGACTTCAACCACAACCCCAATTTCAGGATATTCTTTACCGCATTGAATCCTGACAAAAAAGACGCCAAAGTACGAATTGACAATGTGAAGCTGCTTACAATCTGATGAACAAAACACGCATTACCCTTTCCTACATTTTTTTCGACCTGTTGAGTGCAATCATTGCATGGTCGGCGCTGTTTGTGTTCCGCAAACTGGCATTGGACATCTACGAGCCTAAGGACTGGACCCAGATTTTCAACGACAGCAATTTCTGGTGGGGAATAATCATTGTGCCGATCGGATGGCTGTGCCTATACTGGATCGTGGGCGCCTACCGCAACGTGCTGCACAAATCGAGGCTCAAAGAATTGCAGGAGACATTCACCTGCAGCATATTGGGCGTGATAGTCATTTTCTTCGCACTCATGCTTGACGACCTATTCCAAAGCCACCACAGCCACTACATCTCACTCCTCTTCCTCTTTGCCGTTCATTTCACATTGACATATATCTGCCGATTGATACAGACCAGCCGTACCGTGCACAAAGTACACACACGTCAACTGGGATTCCCTACATTAATGATAGGCAGCAAAGACAAAGCATACAAAACCTACTGCGACCTTGACAACCAAGAGATATACAGCGGAAACCTTTTCCTTGGATTCGTGACGGTGAACGGTGCCATTTCGCCCGACCTGGCAAAGACAATGCCCCATTTGGGAAGCACCGCCGACCTGAAAAACCTTATACACGAGCATAGTATTGAAGAGGTTATCATTGCCATAGAAGATTATGAGCAGGAAAAGCTAAAAGAGATACTCCGAACCCTGGACCGCTGCGGCGACCTGACCATTAAAATCACCCCCGACATCAGAGACCTTATTTTGGGGTTGGTTAAGATGCAGAGCATCTTCCACTCTCCACTCATTACCATCAACAACCGTTTGATGCCAGAATGGCAATACAGCATCAAACGACTCTTCGACATTATCGCATCAATATTGTTCATGCTTGTATTCTCGCCAGTATACCTAATCACGGCCATCATTATAAAATGCACCAGCCCGGGCCCCATCTTCTATGCCCAAGAACGCATCGGATACCATGGAAAGCCGTTCAAGATGCATAAATTCCGTAGCATGTACATTGATGCAGAGAAATTCGGCCCAGCACTATCACAGGACAACGACCCCCGTATCACTCCATTCGGACGCTTCATGCGCAAAGTGCGACTCGACGAAATCCCCCAATTTTACAATGTGCTGAAGGGAACAATGTCGATTGTGGGACCACGTCCTGAACGACAGTTCTTTATCGACAAGATTACGGAGCGCGCCCCTGAATACCTGTTACTGCAACGTATCAAACCCGGAATCACATCATGGGGGCAAGTAAAATATGGCTACGCCAGCAATGTTAACGAGATGCTCGAACGTCTCAAATACGATTTGCTTTATTTGGAAAACATGTCGATAGCCACCGACATCAAAATATTATTATACACCATCATCATCATTTTTCAAGGAAGAGGAAAATAAACTAACATTCGATATGAAAAAGACATTTTTACCCGTCATTGCACTTTGCCTAATGGGCATTGTCTCGTGCAAAAACGAGGCCACGGAAATCCCCCTGAACAACAACAACGACACCTTAAGCTGGGCTATGGGAACCAGTGTCGGCAACGCCATTAAGGAAAGTGGAATAGCGTTCAACGAAGAGGTGCTGCTGGCCGCATGCCGCAATATCCTTGAGGGCGGCACCAACAAGCTCGACCAAGAGACTTACGAGAAATCGCTGAATGCCATAAATCTTCAGATTGCAAAAAACAGAAAGAGCAACGAAAGCAAAATGGTTGAAGAGGTTCAAGCCAAAGAACAAGCCTACTTTGACAAATTGCTCAAAGATAATCCCAATGTAAAACAAACCGAACATGGATTTTACTACGAAGTGCTGAAACCCGGCAAAGGCCCCAACGCACAATATGCCCAACGTATCAAATTTGACTATAAGGGATTCTTCTTGTTCACCGGCAAAATGATTGACCAAACCTATGGAAACCGTCCACCCATTGTAACAGCAGTTACCAACCACATGTTCCCGGGATTGGTCCAAGCCCTCCAGTTGATGAATGCCGGCAGTATCTACCGATTCTACTTCCCGCAACACACTGCATTCGGAAGATATGGAGACAAGAACATCCCCCCGTACACTCCGATTATATACGAAGTAGAGGTTCACGAATTGTACAACAACTAAAACTTCTCCATGCGATCTTCCCATAAGCAGGAAGAGCCCGGGCGTTTAACTGTAAACACAACGTTACAGCCTACGCGCATCGACCAATTAGTTCTTGTGGCAAGTTTTCCTTTTACGGATTCTGCACGGCCGAAATCCACAATTACACTAAATCGACTTACTGAACCCACATGATAACAACATAGGACACCCAAAGGTGTCCTATGTTATTTTATTTACTCCAACAATCCAGAGGCCTACGCAAAGGTTATGGAAGTTGGACATACAGCAGGTCAAGCAAGCGACTAGTAACCGAGAACCTTCAACATGGATTTGTGCGACTGCTCCTTTGCAAACAACTTGGTTGTATATTCACCGTTCTCATCCTTATCGATTATAATATGCTTGGGAGCGGGTATCAAACAATGCTGGATTCCGCCATAACCGCCCAACGACTCTTGATAGGCTCCCGTATGGAAGAAACCGATGTACAGGGGATCATCCTTTTGCAATTTGGGCAAGAAAATAGCATTTGCATGCGAGTCGGCGTTGTAGTAGTCCTCGCTATCGCAAGTCAAGCCGCCCAAGAATACACGCTGGTACTCGCAATCCCAATGGTTAATCGGGAGCATGATGAAACGTTGGTTGATGCCCCATGTATCGGGCAATGTGGTGATGAAGGAGCTGTCGATCATATACCACAACTCGCGGTCGTTTTGCTGCTTTTGGTCGAGAATGCTATATAAAGTAGCACCACTTTCACCCACAGTAAAGCTTCCGAACTCGGTAAATATGTGCGGTTCATGCACTCCGCGCTGCGTACATATATTCTTAATCTGTGCAAGAATCTCCTCAGCCATGTACTCGTAGTCGTAATTGGAAGCCATGGAAACCTTCGACGGGAAACCTCCACCAATGTTAAGCGAGTCGAGTTCAGGACATATACGCTTTAAATCGCAGTAAACATTCACACACTTGGCCAATTCATTCCAATAATAGGCGGTATCGCGGATACCTGTATTGATGAAGAAGTGCAGCATTTTGAATTTAAAGCGCGTATTGGACTTAATCTGCTCCTCGTAAAAGCTGACGATGTCGTTATAGCGGATGCCCAAACGGGAGGTATAGAAGTCGAACTTCGGCTCCTCCTCAGAGGCAATGCGTATGCCAAGATTCATCACACCTTCCTTATCGGACATCAACTCATCGAGCGCATAATACTCATTCTTATTGTCAAGTACCGGAACCACATTATGGAAACCATCGTCATACAAATCGACTATATTCTCCAGGTACTGGGCCTTTTTATATCCATTGCACACAATAAACTTGTCCTTATCGACAAGTCCCTGCGCATATAGCTCCTGTATCAGGTTAATATCGAACGCCGACGAAGTCTCGAGATTGATATCATTCTTAAGGGCTTCTTCGAGCACGAATGAGAAGTGACTGCTCTTGGTACAATAACAGTAATTATACGAACCACGATAATCGACCTTAGCTATCGCAACATTAAACAGACGTTTCGCACGTTGTATCTGCGACGAAATCTTTGGAAGGTAAGTTATTTTAAGCGGTGTTCCATACTGCTTAATGATTTCCATCAATGGAATATCATGGAAAAACAACTCACCATCCTCAGTACGGAATTCGTCTTGAGGAAAATCAAAAGTCTGATCAATCAGATCGTAATACTTGTTCTTCATCTTACTTGGATTTATAAAATTTCACCAATCCAACTCATTCGGATTAGATGGCAAAGGTACAACTTTTTACTGAATATCAGCCTTAAAAGTTTCATTACATAGACAAAAAAAACAAACAAACAGAGACAAAAAAAGTCCAGTTTACAACACTACAAACTGGACTTCAATATTTTAGTAATTATTATTACCTTTTAACAATTCTTACCGTAGACACAGCATCCGACGCACTTACTCTAACAAAATACACACCATTCGGACAATCCTGAATATTCACTTGAACTGCATCCGACTCAACTCTCTGGCGTTTTACAAGCTGACCAAGAGCATTGAAGATTGCTACTTCTTCCATATTACTGAAGGAAACATTCAGAACACCCGTGGTGGGATTCGGATAAGCCAAAGCCACCGGAACATCTTCCGCATCATCAATTCCATTGGGACAGGTTTCGATGTCGATAGTAGCCTCGCCCGAGCATTGACCCATGTAACCCACTACAGAAATTTCCATATCGCTTTCAGGCGTTACAAAAATCGTCTCAGATGTTTCACCTGTCGACCACTCGTAACGATTGGCACCGGAAGCGGTAAGCATTACCGTACGGCCAATCATCACAGGATTCACATTAGCCACAATGGAGACCTGAGGCTCGGCAACAACTGTGAGATAGAGATAATGGTCACCTGACGCATCGGTGTAGGAGTACAACTCACCACCTATCTCAGATGTGTTGATTGTTTCGCCATTATAGGTATACTCTGAATTTTGGCAAGTGGTATCAGATACAAGATCGACAGAAGGACCAGCAATAGGAAGGGTTATATCGTCCACCCACACACAGTCACTGCCGCTGCTAACACTACCATCTTTTGAATAGGAAAATTTAATCGTATGGTTACCTGCGGGAACCAAGCAAGCGAAACGACGCCAATCAACGTCACCAGATTCAGTCAACACCACATCATTGTCGAGATAGAACTTAAATTTATCGAAGTTCGACTCAGACGAAACCTTATAGTAGAACGAAATGCTGTCGGCAACAGTAACATTCAGGTCGATTGAAAACTCAGACACGCAGCTGTTACCCAACGAAACCTTAGAACGGGCTGACTTTGAAGGACTGTAACTTTGGTCGGTTGCGATTTGCCAAGGGTAGGTACCCTGCTCCCATGCATAGGAAGAGAAGTTACCAGACTCAAAATCCTCAACAACCGGATCACCGCATCGTAAGGTTACAGAATCGACCACGCAGTATTTTTCGTTTCTGAAGACAAGATAGAATGTCACTTCTGAGTTTTCGGGCATATTTTCATCAACACGAACGGTAAAGTTGCGTTGCTGGTTACCGTTACACTGAAGTTGGTATACGGCTGTGTGGCAACCTGAGCCATTGGGAACGAAGTGGTTAATGATAATTCACCATAACGCATAGCAGCTTGACCTTCATTGGTGAGACGGGCCGTAACAACAATGGAGTCGCCAGGGGTAAGCACCGCATCAGACAGAGTAAAGTCAACATCAATAACAGGAGCCTTCACATATACGCTTGTACTTTTAGCACTTGGGCTATCACAACCGTTCCATTCAACTTGGGATGTAACAGGAATTACGGTACCGTTGGCGACATAAGGTCTTACGGACATCAAGAAATGATCCTCGATTTCGACAGTGTCGCCAGGAGCCATTTGACCAATATAATAAGAAGAAGTCAACATCTCGGCGTCGGGATGAGAGAATGAAACAGTAGCATTAACACCCAAAGCAGGCTCGGTGCCAAGGTTAACCGCAACGACATCGACGCTGGAGGTGTCGCCTGCAATACAATCAGAAGCCCTAACTTCGGTAATAACCACGAAAGGACCATCGGGGCTGATTACATTAAGCGGGGTAAACACGGGACGGTACTGCTGAGCTGTTACTGCCACTTCGTAGGAACCCGGGACAAGCGGAACTGATGTATTTACAACGGCATTGCCCTGTGCATCGGAATAAGCTGCGCCAAGCAAAGTGCTTCCGCCATCGGTTGTCAACGCCACATAGGCATAAGGAACGGATGACACTGCAACTTCGGTAGCTCCAGAGAGCACATGGGGAACATCGACAACCATAGAGTCGGCCTGAGTCAACCAGGGCATTACCGATGGGTCACCCATCACATGGTAAATCTCCCAATAATACAATCTGAAACCAGCGTTGGTGGTATATTGCTCAACGGCCATATTACCGGCAACGATCATTGATCCTGCTGTATTGTACCAGTCGGAGAAGCTTTCGTTGTGGGTATGGAACAATCTGTCGTAAACACCCTTTCTTGAAGCATTATAGCTGTGGGTCATATTTGCCCCAATAGAAGAACGAGCACCTACTGTCCAACAGAAGTCGTGACCCCAATAGGTGGAGTTGCTACCACCGATATACGACACAGCACCACAGTAATTGCCACGACGTAAAACAGCTTCGGCAAGACACTGAGCCATATTGAACTGACTGGAGAGGCAGCAATTACCGATCATGAATCCAAATTTTTGGGTATTGCTCATACTGTTGGCGTGGGCAACGGTGAACTCGGGCATCGACCATTCATTCCAATAGCCGTGAGCCGAATAATTGATCCAACCAGCACCCTGATTGTAAAGTTGACGCAATGCTGCGGATTGGGATGAATTGCTATAACCTCCGTTGTAACGCACCTCAACATTGGATGCATTGGGATTGATAGTTGTATTATTCTTATAATAAATTACCTGAGAGTATCCGTTATCACCATTTACATAGAACTTGGACACATAATCCAAGGCCGGGTCGCCATATTGGTAACCGTTGTCTGATGGACTGGCAGCATCGACACCGGCAACAAGAACAGCCTTGTCAAGGAACGTGGGATCCTCGAAAGTATATTGTTCGTACATCAAGGTCTTTTCCACCTGGGCATTCAAATGAGCAATCGAGGTTGCTGAAAATCTTCCGTAGTAACAGTCAGGTATATTATCACCCTCTGTCCAAGTAGAATAGTAAAGGTCGGTGACATGTTGATTGTCGACAGAAGTACAACGACTGCTGAATGCTGGAACTTGAGCGACATCTCCCACCAAAAGCAAATATGTAGGAGCCGGAAGTTGCTCGGTGGCATTCTCGTACTGTTCTAAAATATAGTTCTGGATGTTGGTCGATGTGGTTCCGATAGAATCGGTATAGGCAACAGTAACAAGGAAACCTTTACGTTGCTTCCACTCGACATAAGAATCCAAGTAGCCGCGGAACATCTGATGGGACACAATGAGCATGCGAACGGGAGCACTCGTGCGGACATCTTTCGGAGAAGGAAGAACATTCAGCGTTTCGGTACCGATACCGAAAGCCGGTGAATGGTAACGTTCTTTCATCAAATTAGTCGCTGCTATGTCAGCATCGACAAAGGTTATAGTAACATCAACTTGAGAATAGTAAAGAACCTCGCCGGTTACAGGATTGTATTGTACCGGGGAGAATACCACAGTTGCCAAATTACGGTCGCGGGCAACTCCCACTTTATGGACTGAAACCACAGGGTCGCCAACAAATGAATTGGTAGCATACACCTGCTCGTTGCGCACAATAGCATGACGTACAGTATCAGACTTTCTCTGAGGATGTTGAACCGGAAATACGGAATGTTCTATTCCCAACTCATCGGAAGTATACACTTTCGAGTCAGATGCAGTTACAGTTACCTGTACATCAGCACACAAGGGAATCTCAATCATTTTAGAAAGAACCGGCAAGGATGGGTGGCCAACTGTTGAGCTTTGGAAAAAACCATCCATTTCAAGGACATTGTAAGTCTCATCAAGCACCTGCATCTCCTTAACAGAAAGAGTTGGGGATGTGTAACTTAACCGAACTTCATTATACCCTGTCGAACGTACCACGACATCCGAGGAGTTCTGTGCAAATGCGGCTGTGAAGCTGACGATGAGCACAATCGCTGATAAAAACTTTTTCATTTTTTTATAATACACTAATTGATTTCGACATTCATTTACAAACTGCAAAGATACATTTTTTTGCTGAATGAACAGAAAAAAAAACAATACGGACCAGCTCGAACGAAGCATTCGCCAAGTCCCTTGCGTACTTTTACATATATAATTAATGTAAAAAAAAGCCTCCCCAACCACATATTCAGTTCCGATTCCGTAAGTCAAGACAAAAAAAATGACACATAGGGCAACTCTAATTGCCCATGTTGTAGTCAAGAAAAAAATAGGATAGTAATCTGCTGACTTCTATACCTCGCACATTTGAAACTGAGTCACAAACATGAGTGCATTCGAATTTTCAGTGCTTTTGCCCATATTTCGGCATTCCATTGTCTTTCGGTCAGTCACAACGCACTGCATTGCAACCTTCTTCGCACGAAATTTGTTCGAAATAAGACCAAAATCTCGAAAAGGCGATTATAGGACACTCCTTACACCTGTCAACCCTCAAACATATTGTCGAAAGGGGCACAAGCTGTAACTGAAACCAAGACTTTGCTCACAGGGTGGACAAACTCGACCTTATAGGCATGAAGAGAAATGCTGCCGTCGGGATTGGAACGGGGTGCGCCATATTTTAGATCGCCCTTGATGGGACATCCCATACCAGCCAATTGGCAACGGATTTGGTGATGCCTACCGGTATGCAAATCAACCTCCAGTAAATGATATCCACCGGAAGAACGAGCCAACAGCTTATAATCAAGCGACGCAAACTTGGCACCTTCCTTGTTGGCATTGACGATAAAAGACTTGTTTAATTTCTCGTTGCGAAAAATCCAACTTTCGAGATGTCCAGACTCCTGAGGCGGTTCTTGCTTGCAGACTGCCCTATAAGTCTTTTTCATATCCCGATCTTTCACCATGGCATTCATGCGGGACAAAGCCTTTGATGTTTTCGCAAACACCACAACCCCACTAACAGGTCTGTCCAACCGATGAATGACACCACAGAACACATTGCCAGGCTTGTCGTCGCGCTTCTTGATAAATTCCTTAAGCGCATCGGCCAAGCAAAGGTCACCGGTCTTATCTCCCTGAACAATTTGTCCAGACAGCTTGTTAAGCACAATCAAATGATTGTCTTCGTACAATATCTGGTCGGCAATAGCATTCATACAAGATTTGACACACTTGATGTATCTTAACAACCGGATTCGGTACGTTTGCAGACGCTTGCCACGGGCGAGACAGCATTGCGCACAACATCCTGCAATTCAACATTAATATCGAAATCGACGGGCAAAAAAAGGTCGACACGGGAGCCGAACTTGATGAAACCCATCTCCTGATTCTGGAGCACCCTTTCGCCTTCGCGCGCATAGCAGACTATACGACGGGCCATGACCCCGGCTACTTGGCGGATAACAATTTTCTCGCCGCTGTCGAGGCGCATGCCAACTGTAGTACGTTCGTTAAGGACACTCGACTTAGGATAGGAAGCCACAAAGTAGTTGCCTTTATGATACTTTACATATTCGATTAAGCCGTTGCAAGGGTAGCGGTTGACATGCACATCGTTGCCATTCATAAAGATGCTCAACTGTACGCATTTATCTTTGATATATTCCTTCTCGACTGTTTCTTCGATAGTTACCACGGTACCATCGGCTGGCGATATGAGCTGCATGTCGTCGACGGTGAAGATTCGCCGCGGGATACGAAAAAACAACACCAGAAGAACAAATCCGACCAATAAAAAGGACATAAACAAATAGTGAAACAAGTTCCAATGGTCCACCACAAATATCATAGCCATGTAAATGACTGTGATAATGATACCAAAACAGAATATCAACTTACGTCCCTCACGATGAATATACATATAGGGTCTGTATTAGTTTAAACAACAAGTAAAATCACGATAAAATAGAACGGAGCAACGACAAGAAGGCTATCGAAACGGTCGAGGAAGCCACCATGTCCGGGCATCACGTTGCCACTGTCTTTCACGCCGACTGAGCGCTTGATCATAGATTCGGCAAGATCGCCGAGTGTAGCCAGGACAGCGCCGACTAAACCAACGACAGGCCAAACAATCATTGAGTTCATGGGCAATAACCACCAACCCAACACAGATGTTACGACAACCGAGCACAGAATTACTGTTATCGTCCCCTCCCATGTTTTCTTTGGAGAGATTCGCTCCCACATGCGGTGCTTCCCATACAACGAGCCACCCAAATAGGCAAATACATCATTAGCCCAAACCATGGCCACCATAAGCAGGAGATATAGCCATCCATCAGGCACAAGTTGCTGGGTCAGGAACATCATACACAACGGAATGGAGAGATAGAATAGCGGAACCATGGTATAAGCGACATCGCGTATGGGTTGTTCAGACTTACGCCAGAGCTGGGTAACCAACAGCATGGGGAAAAAGACGCAGATTACAATAGCCAGCAATATTGCGGCGGTAAAAAGACTGCATGATAAAACGCACAAAACCAATACTCCAGCGGAGAAGATATATCCCATCCTCTTTATCGGAGAGGCGCCTTGCACCGAAAGCATCTTATAGAACTCATAGGTACAACCGATTAGCACAACCAGCAAAAATGCCGCAAAGAAATAATTCAATGCGGGTGCACCCACTTTCATCAGATGAACCGAGCAGATTGACCCGATAAAAAGTACCGCATATATCAAACCTGTTATGGTCCGTTTCAACAATGCATTCATAATACCTTATTCTTCTGTTTCGTCCCTGTTGTCAAGACTCTTTTGGTCATTGGACTCAATCAACGCAACATCCTTTTTCTCCTCTTCCAATTGATCGGCTCTGCTCTCCCACGGACGCGGACCATAGATACGCTCAAGGTCTTCGCGGAACAGAACCTCTTTATCGAAGAGTTGTTCAGCCAACTCGTTCAATTGAGGTCTATGACTTATTATCAATTCTTTTGCCTTATCGTAAGCTTCTTCGACAATACGGCGTACCTCCTTATCGATGATTTCGGCGGTTTTTTCGCTGAATGGCTTGGTGAAGCCATAATCGCCGCGTCCAGATGAATCGTAGAAGCTGATATTTCCTATTTCGGGGCTCATGCCATAATAAACAACCAGAGACTGGGCCATTTTGGTTGCCCTTTCCATATCGTTGAGTGCGCCGGTGGAGACCCTGCCAAACACAACATCCTCGGATGCACGGCCTGCCATGAGACTTACAATTTCGTCGAACATTTGTTCGTAGGTGGTTATCTGACGCTCTTCAGGGAGATACCATGCAGCACCCAGGGCTTTTCCGCGCGGCACGATGGTAACCTTTACAAAAGGATTGGCCCAACGCAACAGCCAGCTGACAGAGGCGTGTCCTGATTCGTGATATGCAATGGTGCGCTTTTCGTCTTCGGTTAGCACTTTGGTGCGTTTCTCCAAACCGCCCACGATACGATCGATTGCGTCGAGAAAGTCCTGTTTCTGAATATTGCTTTTCTTATGACGGGCAGCACAGAGAGCTGCCTCATTGCAGACATTGGCGATATCGGCTCCTGAGAATCCCGGGGTTTGCTTGGCAAGAAAATCGCGGTCGACCGCATTTTCAGAACCGTCCTTGCACAGCTTAAGCTTCTTCATGTGGACATCGAAGATAGCCTTACGCTCCTCGAGGTCGGGAAGTTCGACATAGATCTGACGGTCGAAACGTCCTGCACGGAGCAACGCCTTATCGAGCACATCGGCACGGTTGGTTGCAGCCAGAACGATTACATTGGTACCGCTACTAAAGCCGTCCATTTCGGTAAGCAGCTGGTTCAACGTATTTTCACGTTCATCATTGGCATTGCTCAATCCAGAATGGCCACGGGCTCGTCCCACAGCATCGATTTCGTCGATAAAGACGATGCACGGAGCTTTCTTTTTTGCCTCTTCAAACAAGTCGCGTACACGTGATGCACCGACACCAACGAACATTTCAACAAAATCGCTACCCGACATAGAGAAGAACGGAACATTGGCCTCACCCGCAACAGCTTTCGCGAGCAAGGTCTTACCTGTACCCGGAGGGCCAACCAGCAGTACACCTTTGGGAATCTTACCACCCAAATCGGTATAGCGCCTGGGGTTCTTCAAAAAGTCGACAACTTCCATCACCTCTTCCTTGGCGCCAGCGAGACCGGCCACATCCTTGAAAGTCACGCCGCCGGGAGTTTTGGCGTCATACTGTTTGGCTTTGGATTTTCCAACACCGAAGATTCCGCCGCCGGCGCCTCCACCCGTCTGTTTGCGGCTTATGTAATTCATCAATACAATGAAGCCGATGAAGAAGAGAAGGGGTCCGAACCAAACAAGCATGTCGCGGAGCGCATTGGTACGTTTTTCAATCTCATAGTCAACCTGTATGCCCGTTTCGGCCTTGAGTTGTTCCAACTGACGGTCGAAGTGGTCGAATGAACCGATGTTGTACTTGTAGTAAGCCGCATCGAGTACCCGCTGACCGGTCAGCGTTGTAACGTATAAATCCTTGTAAGTAATCGAATCATTTTTCAACACGTCGGGTTTAATGTAAACTTCGGCGTATTCCTGGTTAACAACCACGATTTTCTCGTAGTCTTGACGGGCGATAACCTCTTTAACCTTAGTCCATGAAGCTTCCTGTACGGCCACGTTTTCGCCGCCGCTGAGGAACATGCCGCCCAAAATCAGAATGAGCACACCATAAATGATGTACATAATCATTGAGCCTTTGGGCTTGTTGTTGGGCGTTTTCTTTTTGTTTGGACCACCCGGCTTATTGTCGGCCGGGGAGCGTCCGTTGTTTTTCTGGTCTTTCATAATAAATAATAATTTAGTTTTCAGTTTTTATCACGGTACCATCCTCCCACAGCTGCTCCAATCGGAAGAATTCACGTTTCTCGGTTTGGAAGATGTGCACCACAACATCGAAATAATCCATGAGAATCCATTCCGCGTTGTTATAGCCTTCGATTTTATGAGGGTTGTAGCCTGTGGCTTTCTTGATTACCTCGAACACATGATCGGACAATGCCGATACATGAGACGGCACGTTGCCTGAAGCGATTACAAAAAATGGAGCCGGGGCGGAATAGATGTCACGAAGGTCCAACACTACAACATCAATACCTTTTTTATCCTCCAAGGCTTTGGCCGCCAGACGTGCAACGATTTCAGAATCTGACATTTGATTCAATTTATCAACCATTATATATATATATTTTAGTAATGCAAAGATACAAAGAATTATTCAAGGTGGGTTCTATAAATTCCACATTTTTAAAATTAATCGTTAACATGTGTGAGTCCAAATTTTTCAGCGATTTTGACCTTGTTACGACATCTTTCCGATTGTCAATCGATTACAATGCACCGCATTGCGCACTCTTTCCGCACGGAAATCTGCTCGAAAAAAGAGCAAAATCGCACGAAAGCATTTTATAGAACCCAGCTCAATGTTTTTGAGCAATATGTATGTTTAGACGAATGAAGCATTATATTCGGGAAAAACGTCGCGGTGGCGGCAGTGGGAAAGGGCAGATTGCCCAATAGTTGCAGAACACAATAAACCAATCGGAAAGGCGTTAAACTACCAAATCCAAACACGCACAAATGATGAAGGCAACATTCGACAAAATCCAACAACTTCCCGCCATAGGGAAAACGCTGATTGAGACATTTGAACAGGAACGGCTTTTCGCCTTTTTCGGTGCGATGGGGGTTGGGAAAACCACTTTGATAAAGGAGATCTGCAAACATCTCGGTGTGGCCGACAATGTATGCAGCCCCACGTTTGCCATCGTCAACGAGTACCGATCCGATACGGGCGCACCCGTGTACCACTTTGATTTTTACCGCATCAAAAACATTGACGAGGCCTATGACATCGGTTACGAAGAGTATTTTTACAGTGATAATTACTGCTTTGTTGAGTGGTCGGAAAACATAGAGGCGCTTTTACCTGAACAGTATGTGAGGGTAACCATTACTGAAACAGACGGGGTCCGCCAACTTGAGGCCGAACTCGTTCAAGACTAACAAGAAGCATCTTACAAACACACCGACCGCACAATCCCCAAATAATGACGGCGTATTCCTAAGGGATTACGCCGTCATGTTTTATAAAAGGCAAGCCAAATATTATCGTAAACGGTCGGCCGCGCGAACCTTTGCCTCATCGCGCTTGATTGCATTCTGAGAAAGGAAGAGGAATACCGCACTG
>CALEPD010000050.1 GCA_937910265.1 uncultured Bacteroidales bacterium | reverse complement strand
ATGTAATTTTGCAAGTCCAATTTAGAACTGTCCTAAAAAGGGGATGTTTACAATGATAGCAACTAGGATCCTGACCTCCAGCGACGACAGGAACATCTCCAGGTAGCACATCATTTCTTGTGATAGTTGCGCCCTTCTCAATATTGCAAATATCTCCAAGAGGAACTTGATCATCACCCTTAAACATCTCGATAAATTGCGATTTGAACCCAACAAATTCTGATTTATCGGCCTGATGAGCAATCTTCAGAAACTCTTCCTGTTCATCTATAGATGCTTCTGTCAATTTCAACATTTTGACATATTTGAAGTGTCTGTTATATCCAGTGTTGGGTATATCGTGATATAACAAATCATAATACAGAAATTCGGGCAGTATATAATCTCCTTTAGGGCGGATGATTTTAACTCCATCAGCACCAATATAAAACGGTCGATTAATATACTTTATGACCCTGGAGTGATCTCCAAATAGCACGGCTGGATAATTGTTGCACACGCCTTCAATTGAATCAGTATATCCTGCAATATCACAGTCTTGTGATTGATCGTATATTGCGTATCTACCATTATTTTGATAATCACCTGCAGGCACTTTTGTAGCAGAGGAAGTGTCATCGTAACACTTCTGTGCAAAATCATCAGAAGGATTCGTCAAACTCAAATCCTGAAATGCGAACATCTCGATAAATTGCGATTTTATTTCTTATCTGACAAGTTTTTTTCTGTTCATCATGAGATTTCGTGGGACTTTTGCAACCATAATGTCGCTCACCGCCCATAACCGCATTTGTCTTCATGTTTTCCTCGCCCGTATTGCACTGCAGTGGGGCAACAACAAAGCCCACGTTGACAAATACGCGCTCATTCATCAGATGATTGATGTATTTGGAAAAAGCGTAGCATTCATGTAACAGCCGCTCGAAGACAGTCGTGTCAGAGCATTGCTTATGTGACACATGCGCTGAAGCACCAATGACTTAAACATGAGAACTGGACCATATGGTTTGGCACCGATATTGGTCATCATGCATTTATGGAGAGACGTCCCTGTCAGGAGTCAGTTTCATACATTATCGGGCAGGGGTACGGGTATTGCAGGGATAGGTAAATTGAGAGAAGAATCGTCTTTAAAGAAATGCCATAACGGCCCATGTTGATGGCCAACAGCGATACCGGCAGCAGCCGCAATGGCTTGGTAAACGTATTTTTTGGCTTTCGCCACAGCATCGGGCACACTATGTCCGAAAGCCAGAAAAGTGGCGATAGCGGAAGACAACGTACAACCTGTTCCGTGAAGGTTGCGACTATCGATACGCGGCGATGCATATTGGTAAACACTATTGTTGTGAAACAGAATATCACACATGGAATTGCCATCAAGATGCCCGCCTTTCACCAATACAGAACAGCCGTAACGACGTGACAACGACGTTGCCACACGGCACATATCGTCGATGGTTTGGATTGTGTATTTAGCAAGCATTTCCGCCTCGTGAAGGTTTGGCGTTATGATAGTACTATGTGCAAACAATTCGGTTTCGACAGCATGTATGGTATCATCGCACATGAGTTTGGCCCCGCTGGTGGCAATCATCACCGGGTCGCAGACAAGATGCCGTATTTTGTGTCGATGTATTGCGGTGGCAATGGCCGAAGCTGTTGATGCATCGTACACCATTCCCACCTTGACTGCCGCCACATCGATATCGTTCACCACAGCATCGATCTGGGCTGAGACCATACTGTTTTCGACAGGTTGAATTGCAAATACGCCCTGTGTGTTTTGGGCTGTCAAGGCTGTTATTGCCGACGTTGCAAAAGCGCCGAGTGCCGAAATGGTTTTGATGTCAGCTTGAACACCGGCGCCGCCAGAGCTATCGGAGCCAGCAATAGTGAGCACCACCGGCGGAGTAAGCACCGAACGCCACGCCGCACCCACCATGGCGGCTCCGCCGAAACCCATAGCCTGCAGGTCAGGCAATTTTTCATGGGTTACTCCACCAAGTGCGAACACCTTGCTGTCGATGATGCCAGCGTTGCGGGCCTCGACAATCTGCTGTTGTGAAAAGTTCGACTTGTAGCCTTGTTTCGAGAGGCTGTCGAACAACGGACCCAAAAACAGATATTGACACCGGCTTTTATACTGCACAATCTCATCGAGGGAATGGCATGAACGGCTGACGGTTCCGCGGAAGTTGACCGGCGGCTTGTCACAACGGCTGTTGAGATGGATGCCCCGCACGGCGAAAGATTCGGCCAGTTCAAAATGGTCATGCAATACAATGCGATTCAGATATTGTTCGGGTATAGATTCCAGAAAGGAAATCATTTCCTGTTTTGAAGCATGGGGTTTGCGGACATGCAGCCAATCGTATCCCGATTCGAGAAGAGATGCCACCGCATCCGATTCGCCACAAAACATATGGGGTAATGTTATCGCAATAAGTTTCATAATTCAATAATGTAGCTTTGCATGGTTTTGAGGTTGATAGTCCATAGTTTATTCACCAACAGGTTGCCGTATCCGCAGATTAGCTTGAGCGTTTCATGCGCTTCGACTGCACCTACAACAGCAACGGCAGGTCCGGCAACAGCAACAGGTGCGGGGTCGGGAGGCTCGGGATAAAGCTGTGGGTAACGCACCGACGAGTGCTGGGGATCGAAGACCGAGACCTGTCCCTCAAACCCCTGCACCGCACCATAGACGAAAGGTCGACCCAACATTTGACACGTGCTGTCGAGAAGGCAACGAGTCGGGTAATTATCGCAGCAATCAACCACAATATCATATTGTTTTATAATATTTGCCGCGTTTTCGTTGTTGATTGCATACGGTATGGGATGAACTGAAATGTCGGAATTGCGATTGCCAAGCCGTTGTGCGGCGACCTCGGCTTTGGGGCGAAACAAGTCAGACTCCTCGTAGAGCACTTGCCGTTGCAGGTTGTTCAGACTCACCGTGTCGTGATCCATGATACCGATATGTCCAACACCTGCACCTGCCAGGTAGAGTCCCACGGGAGAACCCAAGCCACCTGCCCCGACAATAAGCACACGACTCTGCTTAAGCAACTTTTGTCCATTGCTGCCTATTTCATCCAAAGATGTTTGTCGCTCGTAACGTTTCATGGCGTAGGAATGTCTGTTTCATGGTGTCCAGCTATTTTATCGAAAGAGCTGTCCCAATCCTTCCACACAGGCTCACGTCCCAATTCACGCAACCGATTGAATATTTGGATCGGGGTGCGTTCATCGCTCAAGCTGAATTGTTCAAGGGATTGGGGACAGGAGGCATATCCGCCCGGTTCGGTTTTGCTGCCGGCACTCATGGAAGTGACACCGAGAGTAGCCATGTTGTCGCGGAAAGCGGGCAATTCGCGTGTTGAGTAAGAGATGTCGACAGCGTGGTCGAATATCCTCATGGCGAAAGTCAACTGCGCAAGTTCCAAGTCGCTCATAACCACGTTGGGTTGAAACCCTCCATTTTCGGCAGGCCGCAGGCGCGGAAAGCTTACGCTGTAGCGGGTCTTCCAATATTTGCGTTGGAGATAGCGGAGATGATGGGCAAGCATTGCGGCATCGGTACGCCAATCCTCCAACCCCAACAGAATGCCCAACCCGATGGAATGCACCCCTGCCATACCCATACGGTCATATCCATTGAGCCTCCATTTAAAGTCGGACTTGTGTCCTTTCGGGTGGTAAACATTGTAGCGGCTCTTGTTGTAGGTTTCCTGAAAACAGACAACGCCATTAAGCCCATAGCCGACAAGCTTTGCATACTCATCGGTATCCAGCGGCATGACTTCGATTTTCAAATCAGCGAAATGCACTTTCGCACGGCGAAGGGCCTCCGCGAGGTAATCGACACCCGCCTTTGCAGGATTTTCGCCTGTAACCAACAACAGGCTTTCGAAGGGACCCAATTGCTTGATGGCGCGAAACTCGTCGTCCATCTGGTCGAATGTCAGAATGGTTCTCGGCATGGTGTTTGCCACATGGAATGCGCAATAGACACAGCTGTTGGAACACGAATTGGTGAGATACAAAGGGATATAGAGCGACAGCGTTTTGCCGAAGCGCTCCTTGGTATAATGCCGACTCTGCGCCGCCATTGATTCGAGGTATGGCGCAGCCGCAGGCGATATCAGTGCCATAAAATCGTAAACGTCGCGATGTTGCTTGCCCAAAGCCCTTTGAACGTCGGCGTCCGACATGGAATAGATACGTTCCATAGTATCATCCCATGATATTTTTTCCAGATAATCAGAGAACATAAACGTAATGATTGGTTGCTAATTCAGATTCGATAGTTACCGTTATTTTTCGTTGCGGTTGCGAGAGAGACGCATTGCACAGAAATTGGGGCCGCACATGGTACAGTAGTCCGTATCGGAGAGGCCTCCTTGCCTGAAGTATTCCAAAGCCCTTTCCGGGTCGAGCGACAGGTGGAACTGGTCTCTCCACCGAAACTCATATCGGGCCTTGCTCAATGCGTTGTCGCGTGCCATTGCACCGGGGTGCTGTTTGGCTATGTCGGCAGCATGGGCGGCGATTTTATAGGTCACCACACCCGTTCGCACATCATCCTTGTTGGGCAATCCGAGATGCTCCTTGGGTGTGACATAGCAAAGCATGGCGGTGCCGAGCCATCCAATCATAGCGGCGCCGATGGCCGAAGTGATGTGGTCGTAGCCGGGTGCGATGTCGGTCACAAGCGGACCCAACGTATAGAACGGCGCCTCGTGGCATTTCTCAATCTGGCGGTTCATGTTTTCATGAATTTTATGCATCGGCACATGGCCGGGACCCTCAACAAAGGCTTGCACCTGCTTGTCCCAAGCACGCGACACCAAGCTGCCCAGCGTATCGAGTTCAGCAAACTGAGCCTCGTCGTTGGCATCGTAAACAGAGCCCGGACGCAAACCGTCGCCCAACGACACAGCCACGTCATATTGCGCAAGAATGTCGCAGATATCGTCGAAATGCTCATATATGAAACTCTCCTTATTGTGAATCGTGCACCATTTGCTCATAATGCTGCCGCCACGGCTCACTATGCCGGTAAGCCTCTTGTCGGCAAGGTGGATATCGTGCAGACGGACACCGGCATGAATGGTAAAGTAATCGACCCCTTGCTCACATTGCTCGACCAACGTGTCGCGGAACACCTCCCACGACAGGCGGGCGATATCGCCACCCACCTTCTCGAGCGCCTGATAAATCGGCACAGTGCCCACGGGAACAGGCGTATTGCGGATAATCCATTCGCGGGTCTCATGAATATTCTCTCCAGTAGAAAGGTCCATCAGCGTGTCGCCACCCCATTTGCAGCTCCAGACAGCCTTCTCCACCTCCTCGCTGATAGTGGAAGAGGTTGCCGAATTGCCGATATTGGTATTGATTTTCACAAGAAAGTGACGGCCGATAATCATAGGCTCCGACTCGGGATGATTGATGTTGGCCGGCAACACAGCGCGCCCCCTGGCAATTTCGTCGCGTACAAATTCGGGGGTGATGTGACTCTCTATGCCCAATGCCCGGCAATTCATATTCTCACGAATGGCCACATACTCCATCTCGGGAGTGACTATTCCCGCACGCGCATAGGCCATCTGCGTGATAGATTTGCCTTTTTTTGCACGGTAAATCTTGTGTACATGGTTGAAACGCAGATGGGCAAGATTCGGGTCATCGCCGCGTTGACGCGCATATTCACTACTCTGGCAGTCAAGCCATTCCACATCACCACGACTCAATATCCACGGTTCCCTGATGCGTTCAATACCGCGATTCAAATCAACCGTTACCGCTGGGTCGGAAAAAGGGCCACCTGTATCATATACATACAGGGGCGCGTTCTCTTCAACTGTGCGCACACCATCAACCACCGTCACAGTTGGGGTGAGATTGACCTTTTGCATACCCACCTTGATATCCGGATAGCGTTCACCCGGCAAATAGACTTTTTCTCTTTTAGCGTAAAATTCGCTATGATTTGTTTCATTCATATTCAAATCGTTATTTTTCATACAAAAAACTTGTGAGTGGCGAAGTGGCAGAAGCCTGCATGCCAACAATCTTCGAGCCGGCACCCGCCTCGTAAGCCCTGCGTCCGGCAACAACAGCCTCTTTGAAAGCCTTGGCCATGCCTGCCGGATCGCGGGCAATAGCAACAGCCGTGTTCACCAGCACAGCGTCAGCCCCCATCTCAAGAGCCTGTGCGGCATGACTCGGCAATCCGATACCGGCATCGACCACAACGGGTATGCTCGACTGCTCGATGATAATGCGGATGAAATCCTCGGTTAGCAGCCCCTTGTTCGAGCCGATGGGGGCGCCGAGAGGCATCACCGTGGCCGCTCCGGCCTCCTCCAACTGACGGCATAGAACCGGGTCGGCTTGGCAATAGGGCAACACAACAAAGCCCATTTTCACCAATTGCTCCGTCGCCTTCAGCGTTTCGACCGAATCGGGCAACAAATAACGTTGGTCGGGGTGAATTTCCAGCTTTATCCAATCGGTGCCAAACGCCTCGCGG
The DNA here is from genome assembly GCA_937910265.1 of uncultured Bacteroidales bacterium. GTDB lineage: Bacteria > Bacteroidota > Bacteroidia > Bacteroidales > P3 > Colimorpha. The sequence continues at coordinate 608 of CALEPD010000050.1, read as the reverse complement.
GCCATCTGTGCGGCAAACAGAGCCTCATCGGCGTCACGCACACCCGAAGTATTGGGCAGCAACTGTATGCCCGGCGAAACGATATGGCTCAGCAACTCGTCGTCGCTGTCGTGAAGGTCCACACGCTTCATGGCCAAAGTCACCATTTCGGTTTCGGAAGCCTCGATGGCAGCCCGCATCAATTGATTGGAGGCAAACTTTCCTGTACCCAGGAATAGGCGCGAGTTGAATTGGCGCCCTGCAATGTTCAATTTTTCCATTTGTTTACAATATTTACAATGTTATTCATTTCTTTTACGGGGTCGTCGGCACGCAGCACAGAGCCGCTTATGGCCACACCTCCGACACCTGAAGCCTGCAACGCCGGCAGATCCGACGAGGTGATACCCCCTATGGCAATCAACGGCAGCGATATACCGGCAGTCAGCATGCGTGACACTATATTCCGGTAACCGTCAATTCCCAACACAGGACTTAAATTCCGCTTAGTGGTTGTGAAGCGAAAGGGACCGCAGCCGATATAGTCGGCTCCGTTGCTCCAATGTCCGCGAATATCTTCGAATGTGTTTGCAGTGCCTCCGATGATGAAGCCGTTTCCGAGTATCCTG
>CALEPD010000049.1 GCA_937910265.1 uncultured Bacteroidales bacterium | reverse complement strand
ATAAACCCCACATACAGCATGAACGCCTGTATCATGAGCGGAAAACTGGTGCGGATTAGATCAATGAGTTTAGTCTTGTCGAACCAAACAGTGGGGCGATACTGCGGGTACTTCTTAAAAAGATAAACCGAGGACACTATAGCGCATACCGCTTGTGAAATGGTAGTTGCCATGGCCACACCCACAACACCCCAATGGAACAATGCAACAAACAGGATGTCGAGAACAATATTGAGAAGTGATGCAATAACCAAAAAATAGAACGGGGAGCGGCTGGCGCCGCGTCCCCGGAGAATACCAGCCACAGCATTGTAGGTCATTTGGAAAATGAATCCAAACATATAAACGTTTACATACAACACTGCGTCGGGCACCAGTTGGTAGGGTAGTTTGACAAAGCCACTCAACACAGGTCGGGCAATCACGATGGCACAAAGCGAGATCAGCACTCCCAAAGCCATCTGGAGCAACAAACTGGAGCCCACATAGCGACGCACATCGTCGTGTTTTCGCGAACCAAAAGCATTAGCCACACAAACCGTAATACCCGAAGAGAGACCTGTGGCAATGGTAATAAAGACACCCAGAAAATTGCCACTTGCACCAACCGAAGAAAGAGCATCCTGTGAAACGAAGTTACCCATCACCAGCATATCCACAGTGTTGTAGAGTTGCTGCAGAATGAATGCACCCAACAACGGTATGGAAAACTTCACAATTACCTTCCAGGGGGTTCCCTCGGTAAGTATCACATTCATGGCATCATCAGATTTTATTCAACAGTTTCGATGTAAAAACTGACAGGACGGAAGCCATCATTGCAACTAATCATGGCGCTATGCGGATTTTTCATCCAACCGTCGTAGAAATTGCCACCTCCTGCAGCCAAAGTCTCGACAAAGTAGCGCATAGACTCCCACGCGCTTGGACACAACCCTTGCGGACACTGACCATTTTCGGAGAGCCAGCTCTCCCCCACCTTCACATCGCAAGTGTGCTGGATAGGATTTTCAAATTGTTGCTGCAAATCCTTATAATCAGACAGCCTTACGGCAGTAATCTTCACTTTTTTCATAACAGATGCAATAACGCAAATGAATGTCAATTCGTATTTACAGCCCCTGTCAATCTATTAGAAATTCGACCGAAAAAACACTATTCCAACTGAAAATGGGGTGAGCATTCCGTCACATTCGGCACCAAAATAGCGGGATAAAGCACCAAAAACCGATATTTTCAACCCATTTTCGGCACCTTACATACCAAATGCACAAAAAAAACACATTTTACCCCCAAGCATCACGGATAGTTGTGTGAAGGCTGAAAAGGAGGTAACTTTGCAACCGAAAAACAACAAAAACGATGAAAAAAATATTTGCATTCGGAGATTCGATCATGAAGGGAGTTGTCACCAATCCCGTATCGCTTGGCGAAAACATAAAGAAATACAGTATCAGTGTAAACAACTTTGTAGCATGCTGCGAGCGTCATTTCGGCATCAGCATTTTGAATCACTCTCGCTTTGGAAGCACCATAACCGGAGGCCGACGCTGCATAGAGCGCCATTTCGGCAACATTGCAGAAGGCGATATTGTGGTTCTTGAATTCGGTGGAAATGACTGCAACTTCGATTGGAAAGCAATATCCGAGCATCCCGAATATGAGCACAACCCACTGACGTCGATCCAATTGTTCAAGGACACATACATACTGATAATAGAAAAGCTAAAAGCAGTTGGGGCCATTCCCATACTTTTATCGCTGCCCGCCATCGAAAAACATAAATTCTTCAATCACATAAGCCAGGGGCTATCTCGCATCAACATCATGCGGTGGCTGGGTGGCGACCTGCAACAAATATGCGATTGGCACGAGCAATACAACCTTGCCGTGTTTAGTATCGCCAACCAAACCCAAGTGCCGGTCATCGATATTTCGACACTATTCCTCAGCCGAAAAGATTCGGCCAACCTTTATTGCGAGGATGGCATGCACCCTAACGAAACTGGACACAAAATGATTGCAGACGAAATTATCAATTACATCGAATCACACACGCAAAGCATCAACAGCAGTCGTATTTCGGAAGTTCAAAACAATCTTAATATGATACTTTCACACGCATAACATACCCTTTTCACCAAAACAGCTTATCACGAGGAACCTTCAATAGCAAGGTTCCTCGTCGTATAATTGCAGTCACACAACCACCTTCTCTACCGTATATTTAATTATATTTCAAACAAATACACAAAATAAAAACACATCATTGAAGACACTCTACCACTGAACATCCATTTTATTGCACAAACATCGTTTACCTTTTTGAAATCGATTGTATATCAATTCAAAAAAATTATGTATATTTGCAACTGAAAAAAAAATCAGACCATGGCCAGATTGAAAAAATACGACAAACGATTCCTACCTATGCTCTGGATAGGAATTGTCATATGGACACTAAGTATAATAGCCTCATACCTCATGGCAGACAATTTCTCGGAATCGTCCCAGACATCATTGATGGAAATAGCCAAAGCCGCCTACCAGCAATTACCCATATTCACGCTGATATTGCTGTGTGTATTGGGACCTGTCTTGGAAGAATTCTCATTCCGTCTGTGGGGCATAGGCAAAACATGGGCAGTTATGCTCTGCCTGATTCTGATGATACTTTTCTGCACTGGTGAATTGGGATGGTGGACATTGCTACTGGTTGGTTTGTTTCTATTTTTTTGGTTAACACTGAAGAACAGACTGGTACAACAATGGTTGTTGGCAATAATCTCGTCGGTTGCATTCACATTATGCCATATATCAGGATTCGGCACATTTGGAGTCGACATGATAATCGGTCTATCCAACATATTCGGGTTGGCTTTGGTGTTGTGCTGGCTGACCATCAACTTCAGCTTCTTTTGGGCTTGCCTATTACATACAGCAAACAATGCAGTGGAAATAATACTCCCCCTGCTTTTGACGCCACAACCGGCGACAAACACCCACACGACCAACAACGGGGCTGTGATTACAACACAGATTTGCTCGGCCGTTCGTGAAGCCGACATGCCAAACGACTCAAGCAACACAAGCACAGCAACATTTTTCTGCCCCGCTCAAGAACCCTCACAATTGGCAACCAACCTCATAAACCACATACGTCACACCCTTGGCACCGAGAATTCTGAACCGTATTATTGCTGGATTTCCCGACATAAAAGTATCGAAGACCGCATTTGCTACCAAGTAAAATGGAACCGTAGTGACTCAGTGAATACTGCAAACATACTGGAGTGCTATATAAAAGATTACGAAGCATACAGCGGAAACGCTCTAACATACGACACCACAATGGCAGAGTTAATGGAAATCAATCTACTGTACACAAAAGACAGCTCGATATTGAACATCAATGATTCGACAGTCCCCTCACAAGACATATACATAACAGAATCGCGCATGGGAAACAGCAACATGATGATGATTACGCATGGAGACAGCATCAGACATATGTACGCCATACAGACACCAAAACCGAAGTCCTATCTTGATACTTCTGGACTAAAAGACTGGATGAGCATGGCTTACCCATTTCAAATACAATACAAACCCACTGGTCGTTTTGTACAACTTATATCCATCAAATAAAAATATTGTAATAAAAACTGGAGAAAAGCATCGACAATACAATAACCATAACGATGCTCCGTTACCCTATCTTAATATTACCACTTTATTCGCATTGCATGCTCAAATGCGACTTCACTACAACACATCACACAGTCAACTACAGCACGATAAAGTATCACATCAAGAACCACACACAAAACTCTCAACACAAAAAAACAACCATAAAAACCAAGAGTTTAATCCTAATCAAAATATATAATAACAAAATAAAAGGAAAGTAAACAATATGAAAAAAAAATTACAAACTGTAGGACTTGTACTTGCAAGCATTTTCACACTCACATCTTGCGAGGGTTTTGACTTTAGTGGTCTTTTGGGAGACACCAATCTTCTCGGCCACATCCGTCTTGTTGCCACCGACGTAACTGGTGACCAATATTATGCAGAGGGCGACACCATATCGTTCATGTCGACCATTTGCAACGTAAACGGTGACACGTTGGGTATTGACATCGACACCATGGATATTTCGTTTGACACCACCTTCGAAGGCCTGAATCCCGGCACACTGTTCATCGGCACTTCTCAAAATCTGCTCACCGGCGATGTTGCCAACATCACATTCCCGTTCATCGGCATCAACTTGAACGACACCATTGAGAAAACATACAATTTCACCAGTCCGCTCAGCAACACCGACTTGTGGAATTACCTCGACACAGCAAACGTTACAACACTCATCACCAACGGAATCCCAACCGAGGATTCAGCAATCAATCTATTTGTCATTGTGCTGAGTGAAACCGAATACTATATCGGATATAACGGAACACTCGAAATAACCGACTTCCAAAATCTTAACGGTTTAGTAAAAGGTGACATCAGTGTAGAAGCCGCCTACCTTACCAACAGCATGATTGACGAATTAGGAGAAATGAATCCATTCGAATTGGCAAACATTGATGTTGAGACATACTTCCGCACCGTCACCCTCACCGGAGAAGTGTCAAGCCGCAGAACCGACATCAATTCGGTAATCGAATCTCTGAACCAGATGGCAGAATAACGAACATTTACAAATCATTTCCATATCAAAGAGGAGACCTAACCGTCTCCTCTTTTTTAATTATTGTCAATCCCATTCGTTGTAAACATCACCACGCAAATTCAATTAATAAATAGCGTTTACTTTTTAGAATAGTTCCCAAAAGAACTATGACCCGTTTGCAAAAATACACAAAGTTGTCCAATGGATGGCAGAAATAGACGATTATTTTTTCTGCTCCATGAATATAAATAAAAGTTCCCAATAAATTTATATTCAATAAATTATAATAATTCGACAATTTCATCAGGACAAACAACTCCAATATTTATAGTTTGTATTTTTTTATAAATCAGCAGGCTGTGATTAAAAATATTATAAAAATATCAGTAAACATTTTTGCATAATATTTTAAATCAAAACTTGCGAATTACTTATAGTTCTTTTGTGGAACCGCTCTAATAATGACCAGATAAGTCCTTGATTGGCATTATCTATCACCGATTTTTCCAACATTGTTAGATAAATCCGAGCAATTTGGAAAGGTCAGATAGGTGACAATTCTTTCTCTAAACCCAACCATATACGGCTCTTTCTACCGAAATAAAAAACATGGCGGGATAACACAAAAATGGTAAAAGTACCAACCACTTATCAAATTTTACCCTCATTCTGCCATTATTACGCAAGTTCTTCGTATCTTTGCAAAGGAATGGCAGATACTGAAACCATGTTATTCTTCATGTAAAACCAAACATATATAAACAAAAAAAACTTCGACGATGAACATAAAAACCAAGTTTCTGCTTACATTAACAGCATTCGCAACCCTATTCATATCGTGCGAGAAGAGTTACGTTCGCATCGAGCCTGTTACAACAAACCCAGCGGTATGCGCCTCGATAGGAGAAATTGTGCACAATGTGGGAGACAGTTTATGTAGCAACAGCAACAGTTATTGGATATCGAGTCTGAGAGACAACCTGATATATGTGGTAAACGACAACGAAGAACTTGAACGTATCGCACCCGGACAAAGCCAATATATCGACTTGGAGAACAACACTCTGATCATATCAGCCTTTTGGCTTCTATCGAGCAATGCCCGATGCGACATGAACCTGTGGTTAAACATTCACGAAAACTTATATTCGTACATAATAGATGTCACCTATCCGTCGAGCTACTCAACTGGAGATGTGCTGGTGACAGACTGCCGCCTTTACAAGAAAATAGACGGATATATACATTGCGAATTTAATGAGACCTTTGAAGACGATGACGACTGAATTGGAATACAAAACAGAACCCGGAAGAATATACATTGAAAAAGATGGTGAATTGCTTGGAGAAGTCACCTTCCGTGAAGCAAAACCCAATCTTTATACCATACGACACACCTTTGTACACGAAAAACTCCGTGGACAAGGCGTTGCCGACGAATTGGTACGCCGTGCCGTAGAAGAATTAGAATCGCGAGGGGCTTCGATACGCGCCACCTGCAGTTATGCTGTCGAATGGCTCAAACGATATCGCTAAACATATTGGCGGTTACATGCAGCTGCCAACAAGACAGGAACAAACCCAACATTGGAATAATATAAACAACATAAAATGTCGAAGTATATAGGAGCACATGTCAGTGCAAGTGGTGGTGTAAGCAATGCCATTCTCAATGCCGAAGCCATCGGTGCAAATGCCTTTGCACTATTCACCCGCAACCAACGCAGCTGGGTGAGCAAACCTTTGTCGCAAGAAGAAATTCATACCTTCAGAACACTGCTCGTTGAGCGTGGATTTGAGCCACAGTATGTGCTTCCGCACGACAGTTATCTGATAAATCTCGGTTCGCCCGACGAAGAGGTGCTGCAAAAAAGCCGTGTCGCCTTTCTCGACGAGATGAAGCGCGCAGAACAATTGGGACTGCAACTGATGAACTTTCATCCCGGCTCGCACCTGAACAAAATCAGCGAGGAAGAATGCCTCGACCAAATAGCCCGAGAGGTGAATGCCGCTCTATCCCAGACAGAAGGAGTTACTGCCGTAATAGAAAACACAGCAGGACAAGGGACCAACTTGGGATGGAAATTCGAACATATTGCCCGCATCATAGAAGGTATCGACGACAAGAGCCGTATAGGCGTATGCATAGACACCTGTCATACTTTGGCTGCCGGATACGACTTGAGCACCGAAATGGGATACCAATTTACAATGGATGCCTTTGAACAGACAATAGGATTCAAATACCTCAAGGCAGTACACTTGAACGACAGCAAGAAAGGTGCAGCCTCGCATGTCGACCGCCACGAAACATTGGGGAACGGATTTCTCGGAAAAGCATTCTTCGAACGCTTTATGCATGACCCTCGATTCGACAACATGCCCATCATACTCGAAACGCCAGACCCCACTATCTGGAAACAAGAGATTGAATGGCTTCGCAGTCTATAGCAACCATTCTCCATCAATAACAATTGGAAACGGCTTCTGAAACAACGTTCAGAAGCCGTTTAACTTTATACAGAGGAGGTTACACTGCCTACAACAACGCTTTAGTTTGTCCTGATGCTCAGACTTCAGCGTATCAGAAAGGCGAAACGCATTTACCCTCCTTTCAATTAAAACTTAATTAGGGGCAGTATTTCGTTTTCAAAGATTTCGGCACTGATGACTCGATAATGCACATCATAGGCCTCGTTGAACTGCTTGCTATGATGCATTACAACATTGCCATTTTCGAGTTGTTTCATTATAGCCATATTGTCCTCTTCAAATCGTTCAATAGGCGGTTCGATTTTCTGCAAATCCTCCGCAATTCTTGTCCATTCGTCATACCACTGTTCAACAGGCATGGGATTGCCCGCATCGAGGATGGTACGGTTCAAAGCATCGACCAAATGTTCGACGGTGATGGTTCCTGCATGGACCAGCAACAGATTGACACGCACATACTTCTTATCGAAACCAATATATTCGTAAGCAGGCATTGCCTGAACACTTGACGGGGTTTTATCAGTCAAGCTCTCTATTTCAATACGGAGACGCCCCTCCAATTCGCCCATGTTTTCAGCCAAGTGCGCAGGTCCATAAACGGATTGGAAACACCACTTATAGACATCTATCAATGTGGCTTTAGGATACTGGCCAAGATATTCCTGAACCAGCTTCAAGCGGTTGTCATTCTCACCATCAACCACGGCAGACTTAACAGTAATATTCTGTGCAGCGGCAACGCCCGACAGAACCATAAATAACAATGTAACAAATATTTTTCTCATAAGACACTACTTTCATTTATAATATTACGTTCAAAACAATGTTCTATAGACTGAAATTTCTTGGATAACGGAAAAACAACCATTTCAGTATACCTATGCACTCCGACCCGTGCGTCCCACAACCCAAATGCTTAGTTCGTAAAGCAGCATAATGGGCACGGCCACCAAAAGAAGCGTGAGCGCATCGCCGGTAGGTGTAATCAAAGCAGCCACAATCAATATGACCACCACAGCATAACGGCGTCCCCGACGCATCGGCGCCGCTTTCAACATGCCACACTTAGCCAACAGCCAGCACAAGATAGGCAACTCAAACGCCACACCCAGCAAGAGACAAAGTGTGAGAAATGTTGCGATATAAGACTGCAGGGAAATGATGTTTCCGACCAACTCACTCACTTGGTACGAACCGAGAAAACGAAGCGTGAAAGGGAATACCACAAAGTAGTTAAGAGCCATTCCCAAAAGAAACATCACATAACCTCCACCCACGGCCGAGACGACATAACGTCGTTCGTTGTGATATAGGGCGGGTGCCACAAAATGGAAAAGCAGATAGAGCACATAGGGTGCCACCACAAGCAATCCAACCCACAGCGACACTTGAAGATGAACCATGAACTGACGGGTAAGATCGGGGTTAAAGAGTTCTATCTCGAATGGAGTGACATTGCCCAATACCGCATTAACGAAATGATAGGTGACAAAATCGCTGCTACAAGGCGCCAGCAGAACACTGAACACTATGTCCTTGAAGCAAAAAGCCACAATGGCAGCCACAAACACAGCCGCCAGGCTACGCACAAGACAACCGCGCAACTCGTCGAGATGCTCCCAGAATGTCATGCCGCTAAATCAGGAATTGGTAGAACCGTCCTGGTTGGTAGTTTTATTATCACTCTTGTTGGATTCGGAATTGTTTTCCTTTCCTTCAATGCCATTCATGCCATCGCGAAAATCCTTAACGCCCTTACCGAGTCCACGCATAAGTTCTGGAATTTTCTTACCACCGAAGAGTAAAAGAACCACCAATACGATGATAATAATTTCCCAAGTACCGAGCATCAACAGTTTCATAATATATAGATATTAAATTATACAATCGTTTTGAGTTTGTCCATGTAATCGGAAATGCGGGCCATCTGCTCCGGAATATTGATACGCTGGGGGCATTCGGAGAGACATTTTCCGCAAGCGATGCAATGGTCGGCCTGGCGTTCACGCTGCATTGCGTCGTTGTAGGTGGCAAGGAAAGCCTTACGGGCCTTGCGGTAGGCTTTACGCTCGTCGCTTTCCGAAAGATTATCCTGCTCGTCGAGCAAAAGATCGTCGTTCACACATTTGTTGTAATGGATAAATGTACCGGGGATGTCGATACCGTAAGGACATGGCATACAGTATTGGCAAGAGGTGCAAGGAACAAGCGGATAGCGGACATACTGGTCGGCAATGTGCTTAAGAGCCGAGAGTTCATCGTCGGAAAGGGCTTGGAACGGAGCATAGGTACGGATATTATCCTGGAGATGCTCCATATAAGTCATACCACTCAACACAGTGAGAATACGAGGTTGATTGGCAGCGAAGCGGAATGCCCAAGAGGCGATACTTGCCTGCGGGCTGCGGCTTTTCAGCTCGTTCACGGCAAATTCAGGCAATTCGGCGAGTCGTCCACCCAACAGAGGTTCCATAACCATGATGGGAATGTCGCGTTTTTCGAGTTCGGCGTAGAGGTATTCCGAATTGGCATCTCCGCACACCTCACCTGCATGCTGCCAATTGAGATAGTTGTGCTGAATGAGTACATGATCCCAATGGATTTGGTCGTGCATGGAGAGTAGTTTGTCGAACACGGCGACATCGCCATGGTAAGAAAAACCGAGATTGCGGATGCGACCCTTTTCACGTTCGGCAATCAGAAAGTCGAGCATGCCATTGTCGATAAAGCGTCGCTGGAACATATCGAGGGGTGAAACCTCGTTGCCTTGAGGGTCTTTACCTGGGAGACCCATGCAATGCATCATATAATAATCAATATAGTCGACTTGAAGGCGTTCAAACGACTCGTCGTACATCTTTTTGCTTGCCTCAAACGACCACATGTCGCAGCTAAGGTTGGTGAGCTTGGTGCTAATCAGAAATTCCTCACGGCGATGACGGCTCAAAGCAATGCCTATAGCACGTTCAGAACGAGCCTTACAATAGCGTGGTGCTGTATCGAAAAGATTGACACCATGAGCCAACGCATAGTCGGTAAGTTGGTTGATGGATTCCTGGTCGAGTTCCCATTCGCCTTTATCAACTCCTTTGACTTCGATGACCGGAAGACGCATTTGTCCATAGCCCAAGAGTGAAACCTTTTGACCATGGCTGTCGGTGCGATAGGTCATCTTGTCGGTAGGCACCTCGCCTGGGGTAAAGCCTTCGGCCGGGTTGGTTACAACACTGTCGCATCCGGCAACAGCGGCAGCGGTAAGAACTGTTCCGCCTCCTAAAACCTTTAAAAATTTGCGTCTATCCATTGTTATTTCAGTTATTCTTATCTTTGCAGTTAAACTATATTTATCAAGCGTTGGACACATGGCCTTGTCGCACCAATTGTGCCATGGTGGCAAAGGATGTATTCATACGGTTGTTCCATTCGGGCAGATCCACCCATTCGCCTGAAACGATACCTTCGTCGACTTGCGGCACGATGGGTTGCTCTGTATGCGATTGCATGGCAAACCAAGCAGTCTGCTTGAAATGCCAACCACCATAAAGATTATATATGTGATAGGTCTTGACAATCAAATTGCCACATGATGCAGGCTGCACGCCAGTTTCTTCCATAACCTCGCGCACTGCTGCCTGACGGAAGGACTCACCCTCCTCGACCTTGCCTTTGGGCAGATCCCAGCGGTCGTTACGCCTAATCAACATCCTGCGACCCGATGACTCGACAACACCGCCGGCGGCACGGATATAACGATAGTGACTGCGTATATACTCTACCCAGCGACGATAGCCACGGGTTACCGTAACATGCACATCACTGCCCGCCACCAAAGTGTCGAAGCAATGAGCGATGTCAGCATCGTCGCATATCATACAATTCTGGGCAACGGACTGTGGTGGTTGGTTGCTCAAAATCATACGGTATTGCATATAACAAATCACTATCATAACCAAGCTGTTTATCGTTTTTCGGCCTGTTCCTTAATTTGTTTTTTCTTGCTTTTCTTCGACCAAAGACCATAAACCTCACTCACATTGCCAGCCGTGGTGAAGGCTTGGATATCGTTGTTTTTAATATAGGCCAACAGGTTGGAAAACTCATCTTTGGTAAGAAGCACTTCGAGTTCGATGGACTTTTCGTTGGTGTAGCCACCGATGACTTCGTACAGAGTACAACCACGATGAAGGTCGTTGATGATATATTGACGAATGCGATCGTAATCTTTCGAAACTACGCAGACACGCTTGCGATTGTTGAGCGTAGCGGTAAAATAGTCGACTACAAGGCCGTTGATCCAAGTACCGATCAAGCCAATGACAACCATACGGAAATCGTTAATGAAGAAAGCGGTACAGCAGATTACAGCACCTGCAACCGAAACAGAGGCCCCAATGTCGAAATGGAGGAATTTGTTGACAATCTTAGCAAGGATATCCAAACCACCGGTAGATGCATTGATGCTGAAAAGAATGGCCTGTGATGCACTGAGCAACAATACGAAGCAGCAGAGGTCGAGCCAGGGGTCACCCATAACAGACATACCATTGATGGTGTCGTTGGCAACAGCAATTTTCTGCCAAGGAAGCACCTTGTCCCAAAAATCGGTGAGAGGACCGAGAATCATGGCAGTATATACAGTTTTGATACCAAACTCATGGTCGATAATGAGATAAGCCAAAATCAACAAAATGGCATTGATGATGGTAATCAAGGCGGCCACACTGATGGTGACACCGAACGAAGCGAAGATATTGCTCAACACGATGGACAAACCCGATATCGTGCCGATAATCAGCTTGCTGGGTACCAAAAAGTAATACACTGCGGCTGCGGTCACAAGCATACCCACAGTCATAATAATCAGTTCCTTCCAGAACTTACCAGTTTTCACAACGCTCAAAGCGTCGACAATCTTGCTCATAGTTGTACTATATGTTTTATTTATTATTTGATATTAAATGAATTATCACACTTTAACATGATGCTCGCGACCTTCGACATAGATGGCGCCGATAGGACGTGAGGGACAATAATATTCGCAAGCGCCACAACCGATGCAACGGTTTTCGTTTACAGACGGAACACGATAACCGGTGGCTGGGTCTTGAACCATACTGATGGCGGCGGCAGGACATTTGCGGGCACACATTCCACAGGTTTCGCCACGGAATTCGAGACAATTATGAGGCAATACCACAGCATAACCAATGCTGATAGCGGTTTTCTCCTCAGCAGTTATGGGTTTGATGGCACCGGCAGGACAGACCTCACTGCAACGCACACAAGAGGTGCGGCAATAATCGACGTCGTACTGAAGTTCGGGCTGCATGAAAGTCTTCAAGTCGGTAGATGGGCGCAAAATGTGAGACGGACATTCGGTAACACAGAGCTGACATGCCGAACAGTAATTGGTAAAGTTTTTCAATCCTACCGAACCGAACGGCTTGAGCGGCACATTGCGTTTGGGCAAAGTCTTCTGCTCAATGGCAGCCAAGCCTCCGTCGAAACGTTTTTCCTGAGCCGAAACGGTTGAAGCCACAGCCACGGCGGCTGTTGCAGACAATATCTTACGACGTTCAGCACCTTTGTCAGACAATTCTGCATCAACAACCTTGTTGGACTTACGGCGACCAAACGAAATGGCACCTTGGTTGCAGTTGTCGATACAGTCCATACATACCACACAACGCGAATAATCGATGGCATGTTCTTCGGGATTGATGCACATAGCCTTGCAGTTGCGAGCACATTTGGTACAGCCGTTGCATTTGTTGACATCGATGGCAGGCACAAAAATCGAATAACGCGATATAAGGCTGAGCAACGAACCTACGGGACAAACGGTATTGCACCACATACGACCATAAAAAAATGCAAGGAATGCTATCAACAAGGCCGACACTGCCACCACCACAAACATGACGGGAGCTGTAGCCCATGCTGCTACAGGATGAAACAATTGGCTAACCATACGGCCATAAAGACTATAAGGGGCCACCAACATAGCCAATGCGTTGAATCCCAAAACTATCATAAGCACAAAGAGCACCAAGACCGCATAGCGGACCCAATTGGACGGTTTGGCATAGGAGAAACGGTTTTTCTTACGGAATTTACCAAGCCAGGAAAAAATATCCTGGAAAATACCCAACGGACACACAACCGAGCAATAGACACGGCCGAACCAAAGTGTACAAAACAACACCAAGGAAACCACTACTGAATTAATTGCTAAAACGGCTGGCAAGAACTGTATTTTTGCAGTCCACCCCAGCCATCTATACAAAGTACCTGTACTGTCCAAAAACAATAATGTTATCGCTATCAACATTATAGCCGAAAAAAGTATTCTAAATTTCCGTAACATATATGATTATTTTGAATTTGCAAAGATACAAAAGATTAGAGAATTTTGTATCTTTGCAGACTGAAATAATCACTATTTTTTCAAATAACAACTAACTAACAATAAGTTATATGTCATTCCTTAAAACAAACAATATGAAAGGCGACATATTCGGCGGTATTACAGCCGGTATTGTTGCATTGCCGTTGGCATTGGCATTCGGCATACAGGCATTTGGTGGCATTGACGACCCCGCAGCCAGCTCGATGGGAGCATTGGCAGGATTGGTAGGTGCCGCCATGTTGGGATTTTTCGCATCACTTTTCGGTGGCACGCATAGTCAGATAAGCGGACCCACCGGTCCCATGACCGTTATCACCGCCAGCCTTATCAGCGGCGTATGGGCATCGTCACAGGGCAACTATTCGGCAGTGTTGATCTCGATGTCGATGGCCGGCCTGTTTTGCGGATTGTTCCAAGTGCTGTTCGGCATCATCAAAATAGGTAAATATGTGCGTTATATCCCCTACCCTGTTCTATCGGGATTTATGAGCGGTATCGGTGTCATCATCATCCTTCAACAGATATATCCATTGATAGGACTGAAATCGCCAGTGCTCGTAGTGGACATGCTGACCCAGTTGCCTGAGCGAGTAGCCAACGGCATTTCGGTTGAGGCCTTGCTGTTGGGTCTCGGCACTATCGCCATCATATACCTCTTCCCCCTCATCACCAAGAAAATACCCTCGACACTGGTGGCATTGGTCATCATGACCGTTGTGTCGCTGTTTCTGAATATGAAGGAAGAGTTGCTCATCGGCACCATACCTTCCGGTTTACCCATGCCATTCTTTGCAAAAGAGGGGCTTTCGCTTGAAGGGCTCGACTGGATGGGCATTTTCAAAGCTGCCATCATACCTGGATTGACCCTTGCAGGACTTGGTTCGATTGACACCCTGCTGACCTCGGTTGTGGCCGACAACATCACCAAAACCAAACACAACAGCAACAAAGAACTTATTGGCCAAGGTATCGGTAACATGGTATCGGGACTGTTTTGCGGCATTGCCGGTGCCGGTGCCACCATGCGTACCGTTGTCAATGTAAAAAGCGGCGGCCGCACCCAACTCAGCGGCATGTTCCATTCACTCCTGCTGATTGCCATTCTGCTTGGCTTGGGCAGCTTGGTGAAATATGTTCCCCTGTCGGTACTGGCAGGTATACTTATCACTGTAGGTTGGGGCATTATCGACTTCAAAGGATTCAAAGACTTGCTCAAGATTCCGCGTTCAGACGCTTTTGTACTCATCATAGTATTCCTGATGACCGTATTTGTCGATTTGCTTACCGCAGTTGGCATCGGAATGGTAATTGCCTGTGTACTGTTTATGAAACGTGCCAGCGATTTAGTGGAAGGAAGTTACAGTTCGTCGGAAATCAGCGCTTTTGACAAAGAAAGCCCGTGGCACGACGAGGGCGGCATTCCCGAAGAGATTAAACACCATATATACATACAGCGACTGAACGGCCCGATATTTTTCGGCTCGATTACCAAATTCAAGGAAGTGATGGAAGATGTGCCGGAAGGTGTAAAGGTGGTCATTATCCGCATGCGCCTTGTAAGTTTCATGGACCAATCGGGATTGTATGCTATGGAAACAGCAATCAAAGAGCTGCAAGACCGCGGTGTACTGGTGCTGATGACAATCATCCAGCCGCAGCCCATGTATATGCTCAAAACCATGAAGGTAATTCCCGAGTTGTTGCCCGAAGACCACACCTTCACAACCTTCGAGGCTTGCACCGAATACCTGAAAGACTTGAAATTATAAAACACACCCTGTTCCGCAGTGCTGCGGAACCCATAGAAAAAAGGAATCGGGGCCGAATAAGGCCCCGATTCCTTTTTCATTAGGCATATAAGATTGGTTTTTAATAATGATAAGTTCTATATAAAGCTTGCTGGCGTTATGGAGCTTTGGGTCACTTTCGCTTTTTGCTGCCGGATGCATTTGTCAGTCATGTAGCCTGTCATACTTCTTACTTCGGCACAAGCACCTGAACAAGGGGAAGGCAAATACATCTCAAAATCGATTTACAGAACGCACTTCAATCAAATTACAGGAACACTTAATCGTTGGCAGCATAGAGAGCCGCATACATTGTGAGGCCGGCAACCGACTTGATATTGGTTTTCTTCACAATATTTTTGCGATGGGAGTTGACCGTGTGGAGCGATATATTGAGTTTGTCGGCAATTTCCTTACTGCTCAATCCTTTTGCCACTAAAGCCAACACCTCTTTTTCGCGGTCGCTGAGGTCGCAATTTTCCGAAGGTTTGAGTATGAGATCTTCGATAAGCGCATGCTTCTCGAGGTCTTTCGAGAGCTGAAGGATGCAAAACACCAATTCCATCAGCTCTTCGGTCAGCACGTCGCCGGGAAGATATTTGTAGATAATCTGAGTCAAGTCGGTCAGCTTGTCAACCAGGTTGACATGCGCCACACCCACTTTGGCAAAGACTTCGCGGTCGAGACCGCCGCGGTCTCTCAATTTGGAGAGATGCGGAAAAAGGAACTGCTCCTCGTGCTTGAAATGCTCGCTCACCTCCACCTTGTAGTCACTGAAATATTTTTTGAGGATAGGCGAAATACGATTGCCCGACACCTCGGCGATGTTGTTGAGGTGACGCTCGAGATGCGGGATACGTTCGTTGAGATAGTAACGGTGAGACGAAATCAG
>CALEPD010000048.1 GCA_937910265.1 uncultured Bacteroidales bacterium | reverse complement strand
AGATCCAAAAGGGCCGTATCCTGCTGGAGCATATCGTAGGCTCTTTGCAAGAAGGAGGAATACACCGCAAACACGGGCAGAAGACCCCCCGAGGCCATACCTGCCGCAAAGGCGATGTTGTTTTGTTCCGTTATCAAGGCCGGCATTTGCTCCACCGCATCATCGGGAAAACCCCCGACGGACAATATATCCTTCAGGGCGACAATAGCGTCTTGCGCGAATATGCCCCTCCCAACGACATTCTCGCACTGCTCGTCGCAGTACGTCGCAACAACCGCCGTCAGTGGTCCACCCAAAGCATCTCTTGGCGCATCGCCTCGGCTTTTGCCGGCCTCCGCCGTCAGCTCAAAACCCTTTGCTGCCGTTGCTTCAATACAAAAGGCCGAAAATATCTCACCCCCATATATTTCCTCCTTCTGGCATTTCTCATGTGGGCCCCCATCAACGGCACAGCGTTGCGTCTCAACAATTTTATCTTAGGCATCCGCATCGATCACCTCTTCCATGCCTCCATCTTCCTCCTTTGTGCCTTCTTTCTCATGGATTTCTTACGATACCGCCCGCTTCCGGTGTTGTTGCTCTCTGCCGCCATCGCGCTGACCACCGAGTCGGTGCAGTACTTGCTTCCCTTCCGAGCCTTCGACGTCAACGACCTCTTGGCCAATTTTATCGGAGTCACTTTCGGATGGCTTGTCATTCAGCCCTATATCAAACGCAAGAGGACATCTCTTCGCCAAAACAGTTCGCCTTCGTCCTCTTTGTAAATTGTTTTATTTCAAATTTTTCACATCGGGCACATCCCTTTGGCGCCATCATGCTGTAAAAAACAGCAGTTTCCGTTTGTCAATATTAAAATAAATCCGTATTTTTGCAAGGTCGATTCTATGTTTGCCATTGCTGTCAATGCCGCTTCCATAGAGCCGTTCCAATGCATCATTGGAGCCCCCGACCATTGAAAGACAATAATTAACTATACCAATAAAAACGTACGCAAAATGTCCGACACTCTTATCATTACACCGACGTACAACGAAAAAGAGAATATCGAGAAAATCATCCGCAAGGTCTTTTCCTTGCCCAAAGAATTTAATATGCTCATCGTCGAGGACAACTCCCCCGACGGCACAGCCGAAATCGTAAAACGCCTCATGCTCGAGTTCCCCGACCGCCTGTTCATCCTCGAACGCAAGGGTAAACTTGGACTCGGCACCGCCTACCTCGATGGCATGCGCTGGGGCTCGGAGAAAGGCTACGACTATATGATCGAAATGGATGCCGACTTCTCCCACAACCCCGACGACCTCATCCGTCTCTACGACGCCTGTTCCACCGGCAAGGGCGACGTGGTTGTAGGCTCTCGCTATGTCGACGGCAAAATCAGCGTCGTCAACTGGCCCATGGGACGCCTCCTCATGTCTTATTTCGCCTCCAAATATGTGCGCATCGTCACCGGCATGAAAGTCTGCGATGCTACTGCAGGCTACGTTTGCTGGAGCCGCAAAGTGCTCGAGGCTATGAAGTTCGATAAGGTTAAATTCATCGGATATGCCTTCCAAATCGAAATGAAGTACACCGCCACACGTCTCGGCTTCAAGGTCTATGAAGTTCCCATCGTATTCACCGACCGCGTTCTCGGCGTCAGCAAAATGAGCATGAAGATTTTCAAGGAAGCCTTCTTCGGCGTATTCAATCTGCGATTCAGAAACTGGAAACAATACTAATTCTCTATGAAAAAAAACACCATACTCCTTATCGCCGCATGGGTCTTGTTAGTCCCGGTCTCCCTGTGCGCACAAAACAAAACCCTCAGCACCAAGCAGCTCATGTCGCGTCAGTTCTATCCGCAACGCACCATGTCCAACTTCCAATTTGTGGGTAAATCCAATCTCCTCTCTTACTCCACCGACTCGCTGCTTTTCCTTGGCAAGGCTACAGCTCCCAAACAGGTGCTCTCGCTATCCTCTCTCAACAGCGCCATGCGCGCCTCAGGTAACCCCGAGTTGCGCTACCTTCCGCGTTTCTCCTTCATCAACGAGAAGGAATTGTCTTTCAATGCCAACGGAAAAATTTACAACTATAACCTCTCCAGGAAAACGGTCACCACTGTCCTCGACTATGGTACCCAACGCAGCGAACTCAATATCGCCCCAGATAAGCGCGCCTTTGCCTATACCGACGGCAACGCCCTTGTTGTTTCCGCTCCCGACGGCAAACAGTACCGCTTCGACGACAACAAGCCCGGCATCGTTTACGGACAAGCTGTCCACCGCCACGAATTCGGCATCACCGGCGGCATCTTCTGGGCACCCGATGCCTCCAAGGTAGCCTTCTACCGCATGGACGAAAGCATGGTGGCCCAGTACCCCCTTGTCAATACCGCCACACGCATCGCCCAGCCCGAAATGTTCCACTATCCCATGGCTGGCGAGAAAAGCCATGAGGTAACCATCGGCATCCTCGATGTCGCCTCCGGCAAGCATATCTACCTCAACACCCGTCGCGACTCCTCCATGGCCGAACGCGAGATGTTCCTCACCAACCTCACCTGGAGCCCCGATGGTCAGTTCCTTTATGTCGTTAAAGTCAACCGTGACCAAAATCATATTTGGGTCGAACGCTACAACGCCACCACAGGCAAACTCGACAAACGCCTCTTCGAGGAACAGCACCAACGCTATGTCGAACCCTGCGAAGGTCTCTATTTCCTTCCCAACGACAGCGGACATTTCCTCTGGTTCAGCATGCGCGACGGCTACAAGCACCTCTACCTCTATGCCACCGACGGCACCCTCACACGCCAAATCACATCAGGCTCTTTCGAGGTGCAGCAAGTCATAGGCTTCGACAAGTCTGCACAAAATATCTTTGTCTATGCCAACAAGGACAACCTCACCGGTTTGGCTGCCTATAAGGTCAATATTGCCACCGGCGAGTTTACCCGACTCACCCCGGCCGAAGGAACCCACTCCGTCGTCATCAGCCCCGACGGCACCGCCTGGGTCGACAGCTACTCCTCTGTACAGGTCCCCGCCAAGATCGACCTCTATCTCAAAAATGGCAAAACCACCAAAAATCTCTTTACTTCCCCCAATCCGCTCAGCGACTTCGCCATGCCCGACTTCTCCATCGGCACCATCAAGGCCGCCGACGGCAAAACCGACCTCTACTACCGTCTCATCACTCCACCCAATCTCGATTCTACCAAGCAATACCCCACACTCGTCTATGTCTACGGCGGTCCTCATAGCCAACTCGTCACCGACAGCTGGCTCGCGGGTGCCAATCTCTATTTCACCTTCCTCGCCCAACAGGGCTATGTTGTCTTCACTCTCGACAATCGCGGCACCGACAACCGTGGCTTCGAGTTCGAAAGCTGCACCCATCGCCAGCTCGGAACCATCGAGCTCGCCGACCAGATGGAAGGTGTCAAATTCCTCCATTCGTTGCCCTTCGTCGACCGCGACCGTATGGGTGTCGAAGGCTGGAGCTTTGGCGGTTTCATGACCATCACCATGAAACTTGCTCACCCCGAAATCTTCAAGGTGGGTTGTGCAGGCGGCCCCGTTATCGACTGGAAATGGTACGAAATCATGTATGGCGAACGCTATATGGATACTCCCCAGCAAAACCCCGAAGGCTACAAGAATGCTTCACTCACCGCCAAGGCTTCCCAGCTCGATGGCCGACTCCTCGTCATCCATGGCGCACAAGACAATGTCGTGGTTTGGCAGAACTCCATCGAGTTTATCGAGTCTTGCATCAAGGCTGGCAAGCAGGTCGACTACTTCGTCTATCCCCACCACGAACACAACGTGCTCGGCTACGACCGCATCCACCTCTTCGAGAAAATGTTCGACTACTACGAAACCCATCTCAAATAACATCCGCTCCGTTCCGGGCACATAAATATTCGCAAGTGGGTTCTTCATAAGGCTTTCCCCTTTTGAAGAACCCTTTTGCCTTCCCTCCACCAACAAAACACCCATCCCTCATGGCACGCATCAAAAACAAACCTCCCGGCATCACCACGGGCAATGTCGGTCCACTCACCGTCACAACCTGGAAAGACCGCCTCGTTGTCAAAACACAGCAATCCCACGGCACAAAACCACGCAGCCCGCGGCAGCAGGAGGCAAGCATGAAGTTCGGCCTGCTCACACGCTTCTGTTCGCTCATCCGTTACATCAGCATCGGCTTCAGCGACAGCTCCTATAAAAATGCCCAGCATGCCGCCATCGCGGCCAACATGCAGCAGGGCACCCTCGGACAATGGCCCGACCTCTCACTCAACTATCCCGCACTCCAGCTCACCTTCGGCAACCTGCCTCCATTGGACAACCCCTCTGCCTCAATCTCCGATGGCTCGCTCATCCTCCGCTGGCAGGGCCCTTCCAATCCCGACCATCTTGTAAATATACTCGTCTACAATGTCCAGCAATCCCAGGCAGTCATAGGTGTTGCCGTCACACAGCGCTCCATGCAGTATCTCAGTTTCCTGCTGCCCCACCAATGGACTTCCCCTTCAGCCACCCTTGTCGCCTACGTCTGTTGCCACAACGATAGGGGAGAGGCAAGCCCCAGCATCTTTCTGGGCTCCTTCTCCTTCTCCCAACCTTCCGCACAGCCCTTCACCGGCACAATTTACAAGCCCAAGACCACCGCACGCACCAAACGCCCCAAGTCCACTGTTCCCGCGCAGCAACCACTCGAAGGAGTCTCGGGTGCCGTGGGTCCCGTCATCGCCTATCAATATAAGGGAACGCCCTGCCTCAAAAGCCGTTACACCATCAACAGGCCTCCCACCGAAAAGAAACGTCTCGCCAACAACAAATTCGGCCTGCTCACCTCCTTCCTGCGTATCTTCACCTCCTTCCTGCGCATCGGGTTCTCACAGTTCAGCGGCACAATGACCCAACTCAATGCCGCCATCAAGCACAACTATCCCATTGCCTTCCAGTCCGACCACATCCAACCTCAAATCAATTACTGCAACATCCTGCTAAGCGTTGGCACCCTCCCTCCGCTCGCTTCCCCGCAAGCCTCTTTCAACCGGCGGCATTTGCTTATCTCATGGCAACACCCGCATGGCAACGCCTCCGACCGGCTCATGGTCGCACTCTACAACCACCAACTCCGTCTCGGCACAACCCTTCTCGATGCCGCCTCCCGTAGCGATTGCCGCGTAGCCATCCCACTCCCCGAAAACTGGTCCGCCAACCACTCAATACATATCTACCTCGCCCTCTCCGACAATAACTCTCAGCACAGCACCAGCCAATACCTTACACCCCGATGACCTTCGTCTTCTGCGGGCGCTCCCTGCCCAAGGACCCTACCGTATATCAGGTGGTGCTGGCGGCACACTTGGGGAAATTGCGGAACTATAGACTGACGCCATCCTTGCTTTTTCAGTTCCATATCCGTATGAAAAAAGCAAACAACACCCTGAACGACAACAATCTAAATCAAGTAATCGTGCACAAAGTTGTCAACCTCACCACTTTGTGCGAATTGACTTTTTCTCGATACGTTTTTCAGGCGTTATTTATTCGCATCATATTATTTTTCAGAAGTCCCCTTATACAATATTATCCGTGTCAAGGGCGTTATCTGCAGAGAAAAACGTTTATAAGTGGGTTCTACGGTGCATTGTAATCGATAGACAATCGGAATGATACCGAAAGAATGGCAAAAGCGCTGCAAAAGTTGGACTCACTCATATCTACGATTAATTTTAAATGTGTAATTTATAGAACCCACCCATATTATGTTCACAGGAATTGTAGAAACCACTGCACGCGTGGTTAATATTGAAAAAGAAAACACCAATTATCACTTCACCCTCGAAGTACCCTTCGCCGACCAACTTGCTATCGATCAGAGCATGGCTCACGACGGCTGCTGTCTCACCGTTGTAAAAGTCGACAAGGACAAGAAACAATATGTTGTTACAGCCATGGACGAAACCATGCTTAAAACCAATCTCGGCACTTGGCAGGTAGGCACCGAAGTCAACGTCGAGCGTTCCATGCCTATGGACGGCCGCCTCGACGGCCATATCGTTCAAGGCCACGTCGACCAAACCGCCCGCTGTTTCCGTGTTGTTGACGAGAACGGCAGTTGGCGCTTTTATTTCAATTACGATTTCGATGCCGAGAAGAAGAACATCACTGTTCCCAAAGGCAGCATATCCATCAACGGAGTCAGCCTCACCGTCGTCGATTCCGAGCCGGGCATGTTCTCCGTGGCAATTATCCCCTATACCTATCAGGTTACAAATTTCCACAACTTCAAGGAGGGCACTGTTGTCAACATCGAGTTCGACGTCATTGGCAAATATGTGCAGCGTCTCCTCGAACAATACCTCCCTTCCCAGCAGGCTTGATAGGCAGGTCGGTTAGTTTAATATGATAGCCTTAAAATACTTATACTTATGAAAATAGCAGTTCCTACAAGAGAAAATCAAATCGATTCTCATTTCGGTCATTGCGACCATTACACAATCTTCACAATCGACAACAACCAAGTTGTCAATACCGAATTACTCCCCTCCCCGCAAGGTTGTGGATGTAAGTCGGGTGTTGCTGCCGATTTGCAACGTCTCGGTGTTTCTGTTATGCTCGCAGGCAACATGGGTGAAGGGGCAAAGTTCACTCTCGAGTCCCACAACATCCAGGTTGTCAGAGGCTGTGCAGGCCCTGTCAATGCTGTTGTTGAAGCCTATCTCGCTGGTAATATCGCCGATTCAGGTATAGGATGCACCAGCCACGACGAAGGCCGCCAATGCAACCACCACGACCATTCTCACGGTTGCCATCATTAAAAACAAGACGACAATCTGTAAATCCATTCAGGTGGGTCCCATAAATTGCTGAAAAATTTGAACTCACACATGTTGACGATTATTTTTTAAAAGAACCCACCTTAATGTCATTCACCCCTCTAAAATGCATTCCATTTTAGAGGGGTGATTCATTTCAGCAATGCCTTATGCAAGACAGTGCTAGGTGGACCCAAAATGCCGCATCAGCAGCCCTTTCGATTTTATCCCCACCACTATCATCCCAAGTTCATAAAAAGCAGACATATGATGGTTCTTTTTGATGCCTCCTTTCTTGTTCAAACAATTACTGGCCAATTCGTGGCAATTTGCGTTCAATCTACCACCAACAAAATTAATGGTAATTCGCGTTCAATTTTTTGCCTCCAGATGTTGTAGACAAATAATTCGTGGCCAATTCGTGGCAATTCGTGTTCAAATATGCGACAATCCAGTAACCCGTTGCCAACAAGTAATTAATGGTCAATTAATGGCAATTCGTGTTTAATCAGTTGTCGACCAGTATGGACACCCCATTGCTGAGTCTCATCGTAATCGATTGCCGCCGACCCATTGAGTACATTATA